>JBBDXV010000308.1:0-20656 GCA_040902165.1 Pseudohongiellaceae bacterium | reverse complement strand
TTTCAGTGAAGCACCTGCCAGTTTCGCCACCGCGGACAGAGTCGTCTGCGCAGCGTTCAGTCCCAGGCGAAAATCCTTGTCGGTAAAATTGGTCCAGACATCCAGCGGCGTATGCCAGGTCGGGTTCCAGCCGGCTCCAGTGTGGGCGCCGCGTTCATTCTCACGCAGACTGATCGAAGGCACCACATTCATGAACGGTGTGGAATCGGTATTGGTCATATGCGGTCCGACGGTAGCCGGATAGTCGGTGTTATATTCATCGGCGGCGGCCTTGAACACAAAGGCGAGTTTCATAGATTCCTCAGTCAGCTCGGAGGCGGACTGGAACTCGATATTCACATCGGCCTCGGGACGCTGGTCCCGGCTGACCGTGCCATCGGCCCGCGGTGCGCCATGGTCCCACAACATCATGTCGTGCTGGATCATGCCCAGCCAGCGCGGTTCAGGATAGATTCCGGAGCCGGAAGGATTTTCAATTCCCTGCAGTGCCGCGCGCTGTTCTACATAGGCAGTAGAGCCATTGAGTCCGGTTTCTTCGTTGTTCCACAGCGCAAAGCGGATGGAGCGTTCTGTCTGTACATCCGCTGCGCTGAAAATTCGCGCGAGTTCCATCACCAGCGCGGTTCCGGAACCGTCATCGTTGACGGCTTCATTGACCCCATGACCATCCATATGCGCGCCGATGATATACATCTCGTCAGGGTAGGTAGTGCCGATCTTGGTGCAATACACCTGTTCGCGAGGACCGTTTACCGGCTCCTCTACATTCAACAGTCGAATGCGTTCATCGGGCTGGGCATTGAGATCACGATTGACCGAAGTCGGCACGCGATAACCAAAGATAGAAGAGCCGCCCGGACCATTACCATTGCGACCTACGCTACCACCCGTGGCAGTCGTCAGATCCGGTACAGTCGTTGCAGCCGGAGCTCCAGCGGGGCGCGGCGGAGTTGGCTCAGGATCAAAGACATAATGCAGGCGCTCCACATTGTCACAACCGACGGTAATTAACTGCTGTTCTATCCAGTCCACTGCATTGCGGTTGCGCGTCGTGCCCTGACGGCGATCGCCGAATTGAGTCAGGCCCTTGATCACATCCTTGTAACTTTCCAGCTCCAGTCGACTGACCAGTTCACGAATGGGGTCATCGACGGACTGTGCCAGAGCCCCCGTACCGGCGAAAACGCTAAGTGACACGAGGCTCAGAATCAGGGGTTTGCGGTGAAAAGGGTGCATATCGACTCCACAAATGACAGTTCAGGTTCCAAGCATAGGCAAGGCGCAGGGGTGCGTCCAGTCCTGGTCGCGCTGATTATTGTCGGTTGACAGGGATCCTCGCGTTGGAAAAGTCCTGCTGTCCGAAGTGCCCGAAATGCTGCAGGTGTGCCTGTTCTTTCACTTCCGTTCTTGAAAAACCCTTGCTGCAAGAGTAGTTTCGGTGACAGACACATTCCTGAAATTCTGATACCTGCTCAATAAAAATGGAGGTTTGAATGACTATTCAAATTATTCGCAAAAAAGCAGCATGGTGGGTGGCATTGCCAGGCCTGTTAATTACGCCATGCGTAATTTTCGCCCAAACCGGTTCCAACGAGATTCCGCGTCTGCATGATGGTCGTCCGGATCTGCAGGGCACCTGGGATTTTCGAACCATCACTCCCTTTCAACGTCCTCTCGCACTGGGTGATACAGCTACACTCACTGCCGAGGAGGCGGAACAGTTCGAAGCAGAAGAGCTGGCGCGACGTGATCGGGACAATTTCACCGATACCACCACGACGGGCGACTACAACGAGTTCTGGTATGACCGTGGCGCAGAGATTCTGGGCGACAGACGCACGTCGCTGGTGACAGACCCGTCCAATGGACGCATTCCTGACTTGACCGAGGCCGCCATTGAGAGAAACCGGGCAAGACAGGAAGCTGCCCGTCTCGCCGAAGGCGTTGAGGTCAGACCTCTGGCAGAACGCTGCATCATGGGATTCAATTCCGGACCGCCGATGATCCCGAGCGCCTACAACAATAATGTGCAATTGATCCAGACCGACGACCACGTTCTGATTCACAATGAAATGGTGCATAACATTCGCCCCGTGAAGATGAATGCATCGGGTTTCCTGGAGATGCCGCGCAAATGGGAAGGCGATTCTGTAGGACATTGGGAGGGAGATACATTAATTATTGAGACGAAATTCTTCGCCCGCGAAACTTCCTTCGGCAACTCCAGCGCAAATATGCACTTGATTGAAAAGTTCTGGCTGATTGACGCAGACACCCTGGGATATGAATTCACCGTCACTGATCCCACCACCTGGACTGCGCCGTGGACGGTGATGTTTCCGATGACCAGATCGGTAGAACCTATGTATGAGTATGCCTGCCACGAGGGCAACTACGCTATGGCAGGGATTCTGGGTGGATGGCGGCGACTGGAGGCGCTGGGGTTACCCGGGCAACAGGATTAGTAGAAGAAGTTGAAAACGGAACTCAAGAGGGAACTGAAGAGGGGCGGAGAAATTGAAATAATCTATCTGACCCCTTTTTCTATCCCGGCTCGAGTACGCGTGAAAAGAGCCAAAATTGACTGTCATGGACTTCGTTCCAGACCACTCATATACTCATTTTCCGAGCGTCTTTACCGCGTCCCAAACCCGCCAGAACGATAAGAACAGGAGTTGTCGCATGCGTCTTTTTTTCACACCATCAATCACCCGAGTGACCCTGATCCTCACGCTGTTTCTCCCGCTGCCGCTGGCTGCCCAGCTTTCTGCAAGTGTGGAACCGGGAAGCGACGCGCACAAAGCGCAGATCGAACGCTTCCGTACTCCGGGCTCCAACAACAGCCGCCTGGTCAGCAATGGCGATCATGTCTTGTCGCTGCCGTTGAAAGCCACGGATTTCAGCGACTTGCGCTACGCGGTGGAAGACCGGACTTATTCCATTGAAGATTTCATGGAACACAACCACGTGGCCGGTCTACTGGTTCTGAAGAATGGCGAAGTTCGTCTGGAGCGTTATGGCCTCGGCAACGACGAGGACAGCGTCTGGATTTCCTACTCAATGGCCAAGTCAGTCACCTCCATGCTGTACGGTGCCGCCATCGCCGATGGCTATATCACCAACCTGGACGCGAAGGTCACCGACTACCTCCCGGCCATGAAAGGCTCCGCCTACGACGGGGCTACCTTGCGCAACCTGCTACAGATGGCCTCGGGAGTGCAGTGGAACGAAACCTACTCCGACCCCAACTCCGACGTTGGCAACTACCCCGGCGGCGATGTGGTGGAAATGATGAAATTTCTCGGCGCCAAACCGCGCGTCGCTGCGCCAGGCGAAGTCTTCAACTACAGTACCGGCGAAACCGACCTGGCCGGAGTGGTCCTGCGCGCCGCAATCGGCAACAATCTGTCCACTTACCTCACACATAAAATATGGATGCACATGATGGAGGATCCGGCTTACTGGGCCACCCATGGAGAAGGTGGCGGCGAACGGGGTGGCTGTTGCATCTATGCCACCCTGCGTGATTACGGGCGCCTTGGTCTGTTCGCGATGAACGATGGCGTGCTGCCGGACGGCACGCGGGTACTGCCGGAAGGATGGATGGCGGAGTCGACTGCGCCGTCGCCCGCTTCGGATGGGTACGGATATTTCTGGTGGCTGGATGGGGGAGGGGTGTTTCGGGCCAGCGGGATTTATGGACAGGGGATTTATTTTAACCCCGCAAGTGAGACGGTAATCGTCGTGTTAAGTGCCTGGACGGCGGCGTCGGGCGGGGATTGGGGCGCACATCGGAATAGAGTGTTTCGGGCGATTGACGAATTCCTGAATTGAAGTAAAAAGGGGAAAAAGGGGTCGGAGGGATTAATTTTTAATCCCTCCGACCCCTTTTTCTTCTGGATCAGGCTCGACTCTGGCCCGGCAAATCCGTATAGTACGCGGCTTTTAAACTGGTCCAGCCAATGCAGCCAGGCCGGTTAAGTTAATCAAATCCGCCACTTAGGCCCACAACCCTAAGTATTAGCCAGGACCGTCCCCGTGATTACCACCGCGAATATCACCATGCAGTTTGGTGCCAAGCCCCTGTTCGAGAATATTTCCGTCAAGTTCAGTGACGGCAATCGTTACGGACTGATCGGCGCCAATGGCTGTGGCAAGTCCACGTTCATGAAGATTCTCGACGGCAGCCTGGCCCCCTCGGCTGGCAATGTCTCGGTGCCGCCCGATGTGCGTGTCGGCAAGCTGAACCAGGACCAGTTCGCCTATGAGAACTTCACCGTTGTCGATACAGTGATCATGGGTCACCGGGAACTGTGGAAGGTGAAGCAGGAGCGCGATCGTATCTATGCATTGGAAGAAATGACTGAAGCTGAGGGCATGCAGGTCGCCGAACTCGAAATCGCCTATGCCGAGCTGGATGGTTATACGGCCGAGAGTCGCGCCGGTGAACTGCTGATCGGTGCTGGTATCGCACCGGCATTTCACTTTGGTCCGATGAGCGAAGTCGCACCGGGCTGGAAACTGCGCGTGCTGCTGGTGCAGGCGCTGTTCTCTGATCCCGACATACTGTTACTCGACGAGCCGACCAACAACCTCGATATCAATGCAATCCGCTGGCTGGAAGGCGTGCTGACACAGCGCAAGTCTACGATGGTGATTGTGTCCCACGACCGGCATTTTCTGAACGCAGTCTGCACCCATATGGCCGACATCGATTTTGGCGAGCTGCGCGTCTATCCGGGTAACTACGACGATTTCATGATCGCCTCGACCGCCGCGCGCGAACGACTGCAGTCGATCAATGCGAAGAAGACTGCACAGATCACCGATCTGCAGCAGTTCGTCAGTCGCTTCTCGGCCAATGCCTCGAAAGCCAAACAGGCAACTTCCCGTGCGAGGCAGATCGAGAAGATCAAGCTCGAAGACATCAAGCCCTCGTCCCGCGTCAGTCCCTATATCCGCTTCAGGCAGGAAAAGAAATTGCATCGTCAGGCTCTGACCCTCGAACATCTGAGTCATGGCTACGGCGAGGAGCTGTTGTTCAAAGGCAGCAATATGATTCTCCCGGCCGGCACGCGACTGGCAATCATCGGCGAGAACGGCGCCGGCAAGACGACTTTGCTGCGCTGCCTGATGGGCGAATTGCAGGCAAAATCCGGCAAGATCCAGTGGGCGGAGAATGCCAACCCCGGCTATTGCCCGCAGGACAGCACTGCGGACTTCAACAACGAGCTAAGCCTGTTCGACTGGATGAGCCAATGGCGCAAACCCAGCCATGATGACCAGATCGTGCGTGCGACCCTCGGACGCCTGCTGTTCTCATCAGATGATTTTCTGAAGAAGGTCAAGGTCTGCTCCGGCGGTGAGAAGAACCGTCTGCTGTTCGGCAAGCTGATGATGAGCGATCCCAACGTGCTGATTATGGATGAACCGACCAACCATATGGACATGGAAGCGATCGAAGCGCTGAACCTTGCGCTGGAGCATTACGACGGCACCCTGATCTTTGTCAGCCATGACCGCGAGTTTGTATCTTCGCTGGCCACGCGCATCATCGAGATCCGGGATCAGACATTGATTGACTACCAGGGCACTTATGATGAGTACCTGGCGAGCCAGCTTGGTCTGGACCGTGCGGCGAGTTTTTAGGCTTGGGGGATTGCGGGCTGGGCCTGCTTCAGTGCCCAGGCTTGAAGTTTGCAGACTAGAGATCTGCGGCAATTCTTGAAGCTGGACAATCTGCAAATTGAGCGATACCTTTAATTCGTCTATACCATTCTTCCTATAATTCATTATGCAGCGAAGACAATTTCTCACAAGCGGTATTGGGTTGGGTGCAGCACTTGTGTTGCCAGCGAGCATGGCGACCAGGGTGTTTGCTGCCAATCTTCCGTCAGCCATTGTCGACATGGAGGCCAGGGTGCTGGCCGAGGCGATCCGGCTGAAGCAGGTCAGTTGTACGGAAGTCATGGAAGCCTATCTGGCCCATATTCAGCGCCATAACCCGGTCTACAACGCCATCGTCGGCATGGTGGAAGAAGGGCTGCTGATGGAACAGGCCAGGGAAGCGGATCGTCAACTGGCCAGGGGCGAATACCGCGGCTGGATGCATGGCATGCCGCACGCCGTCAAGGATCTGGCGCCAGTGGAAGGGCTGTTGTTTACCAGCGGATCACCGCTGTATTCGGACCGGATTGCCGAGCGCGATGCAGATTTCGTGGCGCGTCTGCGGCAAGCCGGCACGATATTCATCGGCAAAACGAACTCTCCCGAGTTTGGTCTTGGCTCCCAGACCTACAATCCCGTGTTCGGGCCCACCGCCAGCGCCTGGAATCCCGACCTGACCGCCGGTGGCAGCAGCGGCGGTGCCGGCAGCGGGCTCGGCACCCACATGCTGCCGGTTGCCGACGGCAGTGACATGATGGGGTCGCTGCGCAATCCCGGCGCCTATAACAATGTGATCGGCTTCCGCCCCAGCGCCGGGTTCATGAGCGACAACCCGCCGTCGGAACGTCCGCTTTCGACCAGTGGTTCTATGGGACGCAATACCGCCGATGCGATCCAGTTGTTGCAAACAATGGCGCCCCGGCCACTGGATGGGGTCTTTGGTGAGCTGGAACTGCGCGACCTGCGCATCGGCTGGCTGGGGAATCTGGACGGGTATCTGGCCATGGAGTCCGGCATTTTGCCGCTCTGCGAAGCCAGCCTCGGGAGTCTGGAAGTCGCGGGCGCCGTGGTTGTGCCGCTTATGCCGCAGATGGACCTGAACGACCTGTGGACCACCTGGACCACCCTCAGACATGCGGGGCGCGGGGGCATGCGCAGCCTGTATGAGGATCCACGAACACGACCAATGCTGAAGCCGGAACTGCAATGGGAGGTGGAACAATTGATTGCGCTGACTCCGGCTGACATCGACCGCGCCAACCGACTGCGTCAGGACTGGTACCGGGAACTGGACCGCCTGTTCGCCGACCATGACTTTCTCGCGCTGCCCTCGGCCCAGGTGTTTCCGTTTGCCAAGCTGGTGAACTGGCCCGAATACATCGGCGACCGGCGTATGGATACCTATCACCGCTGGATGGAAGTGGTCATCATGGCCAGTCTCGGCGGCCTGCCGGTGATCAATGTACCGGTGGGTTTTGATGCCAGTGGCCGACCCATGGGCATGCAGGTCATGGGTCGCTACGGCGAGGACCGCAGGGTGCTTGAATTTGGGCTGGCCTATGAGCAGGTGATCGATTTTCTGCAGCGCCGCCCCCAGCTCGCAAGCCGCTGATTAACACCCATCTGGACATCCTGGGTCAGTAGCGATACCTTCTGGAATCCTGAACGGCAAGCGATCATGGATCGCTGACAAGACCGATGGAGAACCACGATGCGTATGCTGCGTTTCCTGATAACGGGATTGGCGATTTTCGCTGTTCCGCTCGCTGCCCAGATTCCTCCCGAGACCCTGTACGTGGAAAGCATGCCGGAGCCGGGACCCAACTGGTTTATCGCCAAGACCGGTAACGGTGGTTATGTTTTCGATGCGGTTTCCGGGCAGATGCAGGGCATGGTGGACCTGTCGCGTCTGACCCCGGCGGTACAGCCCAATCCTGCCCGTCGGGAAATCTATGCCGCAGAACAATATTACTCCCGTGGCGTGCGTGGTGAACGCACCGATGTCGTCACCGTCTATGACTATGCCAACCTGGCACCTGTCGCCGAAGTGGTCATCCCGCCGCGCATGGCGCGCATCGGCATCCGCGGGCACCTCGCCCTGACCGGCGAAGGTCGTTACCTGGCCGTGTTCAATCTAACTCCTGCGCAATCCGTTTCCATTGTCGATGTCGAGGCGCGGCGTTTCGTTGGTGAGCTGTCTACACCGGGCTGTGCGGTCATGATGCCGGTGGCGGAACGCGATTTCCTGATGCTGTGCGGCGACGGCACCGTGCAGTTGATTCAACTGGCCGCAGACGGTAGCGAAGCCAACCGGGTGCGCAGTGCAGTGTTCTTTGATGTGCAGACAGATCCGGTGTTCGATCGACCGGTGGCCACCTCCAATGGCTGGCTGCTGGTGACGCATCAGGGTCGCGTTTTCCAGGTTGCGACCCAGGCTGCCCAGATCACCGTCACTGGTCCCTGGTGGCTGACCACCGAGGACGAGCGGGCCGAGAAATGGCGACCCGGCGGCGGCAGCCAGTTCAAGGCCCTGCATCGGGACACGGGGTTTTTGTACATTGCCATGCACCAGGGTGGCGACAACACACACCATGAATCCGGGACCGAAGTCTGGGTCGTGGATTCCTTTACCCAACGAGTGTTGCAGCGCATGACCATGGAGACGCCGGTCGACACGATTGGTGTCACCCAGGACGCGCAACCAAAGCTGATTATTGGTGGTGACGGCGAGACTCGTATTCATGACGCGCTGAGCTTTCGTTTCGAGCGCACGATCAATCTTCCGTCCGCTGCCAGTTACGAGGATTTCTGAAGCATGCTTGCCGGGGTACTCAGCTGGGTCATCGCGCTGTGTTGCAGTCTATTGTTTGTGACGGCGGGGTTGCAGAAACTGGCTGACCTGCCGCGCCATCGGGAATTGCTGGCGGATTACCGTGTGCTGCCTGCTCGTTGGCTGACACCCGTAGCCCGGGTCCTGCCGTGGCTGGAATTGGCCGTGGGTGTGGCCTGGCTGGCGGCACCGATGCACGCGATCGCGGCCGCAGCTTCCGCAGCCCTGCTTACGATTTACGCGCTGGCCATGGGCATCAATCTGAGACGCGGTCGTCATCACATCAGTTGTGGTTGCGGCGGCGTCAGTGCTGGCGGCACAACCCTCATTTCATCCAGGCTGGTGTGGCGCAACCTGCTGCTTGCGTGCCTGGCTCTGTGGGCCGGCCAGATCAGTGTGCTGTCCGGCTGGACCTGGTTGCACGGCCTGACCGTGCTGGTGGCCTCTCTTTCCATCACTTTGTTATATGGAACCGCACAACAGTTGTTCGCCAATGGCGAAGCGATTCGCCAATGGAGAGTCCGCCGTGCCTGAAGCCTTGCTGGTTTCCAATCTGGTGTTGTGGGCAGTGGTGATCCTGCTGGGCGTCACCGTGTTTGCACTGGCGCGCCAGGTGGGCATTCTGCATGAGCGGGTGGCGCCTGCCGGTGCGCTTTCTCCCACCAACGGACCCAAGGCAGGAGAGGCCACGTCAGCGCAAACGTTCACTGCGCTGGATGGACAAAGGGTCGTGGTTGGGGGAGCGCATCCGGAAGGACTGTTGTTGCTGGTCCTGTTCATTTCGCCCACCTGTCCGGTATGCAAGACGCTGGTGCCCACGGCACTTGCACTCGCGCATGCCGAGCGCAGCCGTCTGCGGCTGGTATTTGCCAGTGACGGTGACGCGCTGGAATCTCACCGCCGTTATGTGGAGGACATGGGCCTGACAGACAAGCCCTACGTGGTGTCGCAGGCACTGGGCCTGGCCTGGCAGGTCAACAAACTGCCGTTCGGAGTGTTGATCGACGGGGCAGGGGTGCTGCGTGCCAAAGGACTGGTGAACACGCGAGAACATCTGGACAGTCTGCTGGAAGCCCTGGACAGCGGGATTGCCACGGTGCAGGAATTTCTGGGAAGCAGGTCAGCCGAATCAAATCCAAGACCATCGAGCGTAACGCTATGAATATCGATCGTTATCTGGAAAGGACTTTTTACTGGGTGGATGCACAGGCGCGGGACTCCAGCTTGCTGCTGGCGCGCCGCTTGTCACGACGGCATTTCCTTTCGCGTCTGGGTCGTTGGCTGGCGGGCGCAGCATTGTTTCCCCTGTTGCCGGTATCCCGTGCTTTCGCGCAGGATTTGCTGCAGGAGACGGGCGATCCGCAGAGTTGTGACTACTGGCGCTATTGCGCCATGGGCGGCACCTTGTGTTCCTGTTGCGGTGGCACCCATCGCTCCTGTCCACCGGGATCGGAAGCATCACCGATTGCCTGGGTGGGCACCTGCCACAATCCCACTGACGGTCGCGACTATCTGATCTCCTACAGTGACTGCTGCGGCAAGGCCACCTGCAGTCGTTGCAATTGCCACAACACCGAGGGTGACAAGCCGGTGTATTACCCCAGCAACAGCAACAGTATCTTCTGGTGCTTTGGCACCGAGTTGCAGAGTTATCACTGCACGGTAGGCGTGGTGCTGGGCGAGGCTTCCCCGGAGACCAATTGAGAACGATGCTGCTTCCGCTGTTCTCTGCACTGATGCTGATGTTGCTGGCACCGGTGTCAGCGGCAGAACCACGCACTCACTATCTGCTGTATTGCAGCGGCTGCCACCGTAGCGATGGCAGCAGCCGGCCACCGAATGTGCCCACGCTGCGCAACGAACTGGGTCACCTGGTGGCGGTGCCTGGTGGACGCGATTACCTGGTGCGGGTGCCAGGTGCGGCGCAGTCACCTCTCGATGATGGCCAGTTGGCCGCAGTGATGAACTGGGTGCTCACCGAGTTCAATGCCGAGACGCTACCACCGCAGTTTGCGCCCTTAACAGTCGAAGAGGTTGCCCGCTCGCGTCGCAACATACTCATGGACCCACTCAAACTTCGAGCCGAGATCTACAAACCTTATGTGGAATAAAAGACCGCTACTGCTTTGCCTCAGTCTGATACTGAGTGTGGGATTTTTTCGGCCAGACGCAAGCGCCCAATCCGCCAATGCCTTTGGCATCCCCACGCCGGGAGTCGCCAATCCCGCTGCACTGATCAGTGCCGCTCCCGGTGCGCGTGGCCAGGGCTGGCAGGAACAGGGTCGCTCCGAAGTGCTGGCGCGCCACGGCATGGTGGCCACCAGTGATCCGCTGGCGGCACAGGCCGGACTCGAAATTCTGCAACAGGGAGGCAATGCGGTGGATGCCGCAGTGGCAGCGGCCGCGGTGCTGGATGTCACTTCGCAGAACGACACCGGTATTGGTGGCGATCTGTTCGCGCTGGTGTGGATCGCCAGCGAGCAGAAACTGTACGCACTGGCGGCTGCCGGCTGGGCACCCGCTGAATGGACGCCGGAGTTCTTTACCGAAAAGCTGGGACTGGATCGCGTGCCCGGCACTGGCGTGAATGCTGCCACGGTCCCTGGTGCAGTGGCCGGATTTGATGCCTTGCAAAAACGCTTCGGTCGCTTCGGGTTTCGGGAAAATTTTGCCCGCGCGGCACAGCTGGCAGAGGAGGGCTGGGGACAGGCGGAACGCCGCCATTCTGATCTGCTGTCGGTGGTGGACAAACTGCGCGCTGACGTGGACTCCAATCGCACATTTCTCATAGAGGGCGAGGCGCCACCTTTGTACGGACTGATCCGCAACCCCGATCTGGCTGACGCGCTGCGTCTGATTCAGCAACAGGGTGCCGATGCCTACTATCGCGGACCCATCGCCGACTCGATTGTGGCCAAGGTGCAGGCCAATGGCGGAGTGATGACCCATGCTGATCTGGCGGAGTTTGAGCCGGAATGGGTGGAGCCGATATCCACCACCTACCATGGTCATCAGGTGTTCCAGTTGCCGCCTCCCGGACAGGGTTTCGCCGCGCTGGAAATGCTCAATATTCTGGAAGTGTGTGCACCTGCGCACGGCATTCGACTGGCCGATCTCGGACCGGCGAACCCGGAAACCTGGCACTTCATCGTGGAAGCCAAGAAACTGGCCTATTCCGATTTGCAGGCCTACAACGGTGATCCATCGTTTGTCGACGTGCCCCTGGAACGGCTGTTATCGAAGGATTATGCGTCTACCCTCTGTGACCGTATCGATCGCCAACGCGCAGCCGTGCCTTCCGTCACCGGCGGGCTTGATGGCGGCACCATCTATCTCACTACCGCCGATCGTTGGGGCAATATGGTGTCCCTGATCCACAGCGTGTTTTCGGTGTATGGCAGTGGAGTTACGGTGGCGCCCTATGGTTTTGTGCTGCACAACCGCGGCACCGCGTTCTCGCTCGACTCCGGGCATCCCAATGTCGTCGCACCGCGCAAGCGGCCGTTTCATTCCATCATTGCCGGCTTCGTCAGGCGTGACGACGAACTGCTGATGACGTTCGGCAATATGGGCGGCAGCGTACAACCGGAAACTCACGTCCAGCATATGGTCAATCTGATCGACCATGGCATGAATGTGCAGATGACCACCGACGTCGCCCGCTTTACCCACAACCAGAGTCAAAATGTGCTGTCGCTGGAAACACCGCTGTTCGAGCTTGTCGGGCCGGCATTGCAGGCCCGGGGGCACACGGTGCGCGCAGTCAATGGCAGCGCCGTGGGCGGTTATCAGGGCATTCTGTTTCAGCCTGACGCGGGAATCCCGACCGTGCCGGATGCCCCTGCGGGCGTTGCGGAGGATCTGCCGGTCAACGGCATTTACCGCGCCGGATCGGACCATCGCAAGGATGGCCAGGCGGTGGGGTGGTAGGCGTAAGGGCGGTTCAAGGACTGGGACCGATAGCCACTTCAGCCTTCTCAAAACCGACAACCCCAGGCTTCGGAGATACCTTTAGTATTTCATATACCCAATGTGCAATCATCCTGCTTTGGGCTTACTATCTGCTGGCAAAGAAATCCACCTGTTGGAGATCGCAATACAATGAAACAGCGGAATCTCGCGGTTGTGATGATCGTCAGCGTGATCAGTGTGGTTGCTTTAGTCTTGCTGAATATTTCCCGCAGTCGGGACGAATCCAACCCGGAATTAACGCCTGGCTACTCACTCGAAAATTCAGTGTCCTCCGCAGCACCTGCTGACAGGCTTCAGCAAACTGTTTCAGCGCAGCAACCAGAATCCGGATTGTCCAGTCAGATAACGGCAAGTGCGGTCGATTCCCGCGTAATGCCAATGCCGGACATTACCGCTGTGGTGGATATGGGAAGCTTTCTTAATGTCTCTCGCCAAATAATTCTGTCCCGGTACGGAAAATTTATTCGCGATCTGCCGCTGTCGGCTGCAGGAAAACAGGAAGTGCGCCGCCTGATGGTGGAGGTACAGACTTACAATTCAGAATTAGGTCAGCGGCTGCGTTACGAAGAAATCAGTGGAGCTGAATATCGCGAGCAGATGCTGCGGATGGACGTGGAATTGGCGCGACTGTTGAGCCCGGATTTGATAACGCTATATAAGCAAGCGGATATACAGGCGAACAACCAATTCCGGGCGCAGATGTCCGGCTCAAGAGAACGTATTGTTGATTCGAATCTGCAGCGGATCAGTGGGCTCACCGATGAGAACCAGGATCTACTTCTTGACAAGCTGATTGCGGCAAACGGTGGTGAGTCCGCCGAAAATATTTACCCTGATAATGTACTCTACATAGTTCGCGAAGAGTTGGCTTCTGTATTCGACTCTGACCAGCTTGAAGTACTGGATATTTTCATAGAGAGCGAGCAACTGCGGAAAGTGCAGATTGAAAATGTATCGCGGAGCATCGACAACAGGGACGACTATTCGTCCCGATTTATCGCCAATGCCCGCGCCAACGTCAATTCACAATACGGGGCATTCATACGAGACCTGCCGATAAGTCCAGCAGAAAAACAACAGGTGCGTGCGATCATGGTACGAGTCGAAGCCAACAACGTGGATTTGATTGCAGCCATGTCGAGCGGTCAGATTACAACTGCCCAGCTCTCGGAAAACTTGTTGCGTATGGACAGTGAATTGACCAGTGTGTTGAATGCATCGGACATACAGACGTACAACGCATTTGAAGAGCGCAGGCGAAACACGCTGAGCCAGGCTTCTACCGCGATGCAACAGCAATCAATGGAAAACAATTTAAAAAACCTCTCCGGATTGCAGGCTGGCAACAAACAGGCTTTTATGGAAGCTCTCACCGCCATTGAACCCTTTCCCGGTGGCGGTGGTCGTTTTCTGCCTGACTCCATTCGTGTAGCGAGAGATCAGCTTGGCAACTCTCTCGATTCCGACCAGCTGGAAATAATCGATATCTTTCTAGCCGATGCAATCGCCTTTCAGCGCAATGTAGACGCACGACAGCAGCAGAGACAGAACAACTAACTGTTTTCAGAATGAACTCAAAAAATAAAGGGGCCGGAAAAAACGGGTCGGGAGGATTGTTTCTTATCCAGACTCGGCCTTTGACATTACTGCTAACCAGATTGTTCATGGAAAAAGGAGATTTCTATGCTTCGTCGGGCAAGGACGTATGTTCTAGGTTTTTCCTACAGGGAGTTTGTGGGACAGGCGAAATAAAGCGAGCATGGTTGATGCGGAAATGATCTGCTAAGATCTTTTCCTGGCAAAGAGGCATGAACCAATGAGCGGCAAAAAACTGAAAGGCGACTGGCTGAACTGGCTACAGGAAAATCTCGACCGCAATTGCAACCCCGAAGAGCTCCTCGACACCCTGCTCAAGAACGACTTCGACATTCAGTCCATTCAACGCCATATGGGCCAGTTATTCCCCAAGGACTCCGCCCTGCTCAAGCAAGCCGGAATTACTGCGGAAATGCTTACCGCCAGCAGTGATATCAATTACGTCGCCATTGCCAATACAAGAATCACCTGGAACGACTCCGGCATCCATGCCCAGCGCGTGCTCACGGATAAACTACAGCTCTACACCGTCGATGACTTCATGGGCGCAGAAGAATGCGAGCGTGTTATCGAAATCTCCAGTACCAAACTTCGCCCCTCGACTGTCACGACCGGAGCTGATTACGCAAGCTATCGCACCAGCAGCACCTGCGATCTCAGTTTACTGAACGATGCCTATGTCAAAACGATCGACGAAAAGATTGCGCGCGCCCTCGGAATACAACAGTCCTTTTCTGAAGGCATACAGGCACAACGCTATGAAGTGGGGCAGGAGTTCAAGGAGCACACCGATTATTTCAAGAAAGACGTATACCAGAAATTTGCCGCCGCTCAGGGCCAGCGCACCTGGACATTCATGGTCTACCTCAATGAAGGCATGCAGGGCGGCGGTACACGTTTTCACGACCTCAATCGCGCCTTCTCGCCACGACGGGGCATGGCCGTGGTGTGGAATAATCTGAACCCGGACGGCACCGCCAATCCCCTGACTCTGCACAGTGGCGAGCCGGTAACTAGTGGGCACAAGATAGTTATTACCAAATGGTTTCGTGAGCGCGGTCGCGGGCCGATGTTCTATTAATAAGAACCGTAGGGAAGTGTCAGCGGGGGCGAAGGCTTACTTGGTTGCGCCTGCAACACGATAGCGATCCAGACCATTGATAAAACCAGAGTGCAGTGCTTTCTCGGAAGCCTGCCGCTTCCTGAAATCAATACCACAAAAATATTCAAACTCTTCGAGGCTGCGCGCACTACCAAGCCCATAGTGTTCGATATTAGTAAGCGCATAAGGGTTGCCTGGTTCCTCACGGCAAAGTAAATACGCATAGCGTTCCCGTGACAAATCGCGAAGTACTTCCCAGTCGCGGTGATCATCCCAGTGCAGTGCGCGACGCATCGGTTCTTCCTTGGTGTAGTAATAGTGATAGACCAGAGGCCGGGTAGGGCTGTACACATCCCAGCCATAGGTAAAAGCGCGTGCGGCGAGAGTCACTTCTTCGTTATCGAAATACATAAATGGGTCATAGGGTACCTCGCGAACAAATCGTCCCGCTGCGAATAGTAAACCGGCCGCCAGAAAGGCGCCGCGCAACGGGCGTTCCGGTTGCAGAGGCAACACTTCACCATCAAAACGAATATCACCGTACTCAGTGAATGGTTTGGCGCGCAATACAATGGCCGGGCAATCCTTCTGCAGCTCATGAGGTGGAACATAGGAAGGTGGGTAAGTAGAAAGAAAAGGTTTGGCCGAATTGCAGCGCGACAGCTCCTCGATCAAGGCGCTGTCCCAGCCATGGATAAAGCGCATATGGCTGTCGATCATCAACACATAGTCCTGATCCTCAAACAGCTCCTGGGTTTTGGCACGCGCCCAACACACGCCGTCAGTTTCCTCCAGAGATACGGCAATGACTCTGGTTTGCTTTGGTCGTGGTGAAGGCTGCACAAAACACGCGCGATCGCGGGCCGGATCATACTGCCAACAAATCCCTACGGTGATGCGATCCGGGAATGCCGCTTTCTCGAACAGATCCTTTACCGTCCACTGACATTCGGTGTCGCGATAGCTGGCGATTTGCACAAACAGACTGGGAGTGTGTTCAGGCATATGGTAATTCTAACTTTTGCATCAATCTCTCAGTTCGACAACAAATTTTGCACTTCCGGTTTCATGGCCATCATGCCGTGACACTTTTCATCTTGCAATAACGCAACGGAGGTTTGTCGCCTCCTCACTGCTGTCAGTGCCGTTCCAACGCGATTCGGCAGGTCAGGCGTAGAGCAGGCGTGCTACTCAAAAGTTTTGCCAATGCTTTTATTGAGTTTAGGAAGGTCATAATGATTGGGGTTCTGCCCCGATTTTACGGACACTTCAAAGAAGCCCGATAATGGGCAAAAGGAGTGTTGATGCTGAAGAAGAGAAAGTACGGTTTAGAGTTCAAACGGGGTGCGGTTGAACAGGTCCGTCAGCAGGGTGTTAGTTGTGCCCAGGTGGCCCGGGAGTTGGGTATCGAGGCCAACGTGTTATCACGCTGGAAGCGGGAGGCGGATAAGGTAGGCGCTGATGTTTTTGGGGGAACTGGCATGCCGCGAGACGAGGAAGTTGCCCGTCTCAAACGGGAACTGAGCCGCGTGAAGAAGGAGCGGGATTTTTTGCGCGAAGCGGCAACGTTCTTTGCCAGGGAGTCGTCCTGAGGTATCAGGCGATTCAATGTTGTCGCGATGAGTTTCCCCTTCGCCTGATGTGTCGATGTCTGAAGGTTTCTCCGAGCGGGTACTACGACTGGGAAGGCCGGCCACCCAGTGCCCGACAACTGGAGAATGAGCGATTGCTAGAGCGCATCCATCAGATCCATGCCGACAGCCAGGGTGCGATTGGGGCACCACGGATGCGTGATGACCTGTCAGAGAAAGGCAAGACGGCGGGCAAGAACCGCATTGCGCACTTGATGGCTGCAAATGGGCTACAGGGCTGGCCACGCAAGAAGAAGCGCGGGCAGCGCGGCAAGGCAGGATTGCCGCCGCCAGGGGTGAAAAAGCTGTTGGAACGTGATTTCAGTGCCCAGGAACCGGAACAGAAATGGGTAACCGACATTAATGAGATCAAGACGGATGAAGGGAAGCTGTTCCGGTGTGTGGTGCTGGATCTGTTCAGCAAGCTCATTGTGGGTTGGTCGATGCATCATCGCCAGGATCGACAGATGATGATACGGGCGGTGGAAATGGCCCTCTGGCAGCGACTAGGCGACTGGTTAGTGATCCTGCATTCCGATCGTGGCAGTCAGTTCCGTAGCTGTGATTACCAGGATTTCCTCGCGAACAATATGTTGATATGTTCGATGAGTGCAGTAGGACACTGCGGAGACAACGCAGCCTGTGAAGGGTTCTTTGGCATGTTGAAACGAGAGCGGGTCAACCGGAAGAAATATCGAACGCTGGATATGGCCAGGGCAGACTTGTTCAACTACATTGAGCGCTTTCACAATCCGCGAATGCGCCGACGGTTGGCGAAGCGTGATGAGGAGTTTTCAGCCCTTTTAGAACCGTCCGTGTAATCGGGGCAGAACTCCAGGAAGTTGAAGACCAGTAAAACACTTTGGTTGAGGTTACTATTTAAAAGTGTGTCCGGATCTATTTGACCAGAACAAGGGATAGCTGAGTCAGAATCAAAGCCCGCTCTTCAATACTCAATAGCTTGTAGATTTTTCCCATGCACCATTATCATCCAGAAATGTTGCACTTGGGATTTGAGCGCGCCTCCCCTTAACCGCTACCGATTTCACAGGATCATCGCACAACAACAACAACGCTAAAGTCCTGGCTATTGTTTTCGTGCGCTTGTCCCCGCTTATCCCGCTTCATATCCAGCCATTCTTCCACTCATAATTCGAGCGCAAAAAAGGCTACATCCCCAAATTGGCTATACACGGCGTTCGACTTGCTTAAAACCAAATTGAATCCTGGAGTAAAGGGTGGCGGGCCGAAGCACAATATATAACTATATCAATGTGTTAATGCAAGGTAGCGGTTAAATTGAGGTATTTTTGTCACCGTCTTTAATCGCTGGTATTCTTGCGCTATATTTGTGCGAATTTAATCCTGAGCCGGTGGCAGGGGAATACTTAACTAAATCCATATCTCGATAATAATGGGCATCCTAAATAAAAACCAATCGGACTCTAAAAATGAAAAAGCACGGTTTATTCCTGGCGATAGCAGCTGCCTCGGTTATGCCTACCCTAATTCACGCTGCAGAAGTTGTTTCACCTAATCCCGAACTTGACCAGCTGATTGGTTCGCAACAATTTCAGCAAGCGTACGAACTGGGTTTGGAAAACCTTGAAGACTGGGAAGGTGACAATACATTTGACTTTTATTTCGGCATCGCTGCACTAGAGGCCGGATTTGCTAATGAAGCGGTTTTTGCACTGGAACGGGTTGCGGCAACCACAACCGACGCAACATTGAGGAGCCGCGCACGCTTAGAGCTCGCACGAGCTTATTTCCTGACTAATAGCCTCGCAGCGTCGGAAAATTTGTTCAATCTGGTTTTATCCTCCAACCCGCCAGAAAACGTAAGGCAAAATATCGAAGCGTTTTTACAACTAATTGAGCTAAGACAACAAAGGCAAACTCCCAATTTCGTGGTTTCTGTGTCCTCCAGTTTTGGGAATGATGACAATGTGAACGCAGCCACGGCCAATGGTCTGATTGATGCACCATTAATTGGGGAAATTGAACTTAGCCAGGATGGTCAGCAGACAGAGGATACTTTTTCCAATTCTACGTTTGACGTCTTGTATAGAGTCCCCCTGACAAGCTCTAGCGCTTTGAATGCTGCGCTGAATATAAATCATTTAAACAATATTGATACTGATAAGTTCGATCTGGACATCCTTCGCGGGGAGATTTACTACGATTGGGGGAGCGATAAAAATCGATTCAGACATGGTGTAAATTATACCTTGGTTAATCTTGATCAAAATGGCTATCAACAATCCCCTGGTATAAATTCGTCCTGGCAACGAACCGGCAGTAATGGTTGGTATCAAACGGTAAGCGGAAGCTATTCGCCAGTTCGTTACGATGATACCAGCGATTCGCCACAGAATAGCTTGCGCGATGTAAACCAATACTTGATTGGTGCAGGTCTAACTAAATTGACGCAATCAGTCACCTATTCCATCAATTTTTATTATGCCGACGAAGACCCGGGCACATCAGGAAGTGGAAAGCACAATGGTCGGCATTTTTCAGGAATTGCCTACAGCATGCTATATCGATTCAACAACGAAAACACCCCATACTTAAGGCTGTCCTATCAGGATGTTGAGCACGATGATTATCATCCTGTGTATTTCGAAGATATTCGACAAGATGACACTACATTGGTATCAATTGGCTGGCTTTGGCAAATTAACAAGTCGTTCTCCTTGAATACTGAAGCAAGTTTTACCAAAAACGACAGCAACATCGAACTGTTCGAATACGACCGTTTCAAATATTTTTTAGGGTTTCGCTACCAATTCTAGTCAAGACACCATTTCGAGAGACAGTGTATGCGCATAAAACTGAACAAAGCATCTAAAGAGTTTTTAGATCGGATTTGTTTTAACTTCCTAGTGATTTGTCTAGCTTGTTATTCACCCGCGAATTTTGCTCAACAAGAAGAATATGCTGGCCGAGTTGTGACAACTAGTGGACAAGTAATTGCACGCGATGTTAACGGACAGTCAAGAACTCTCGCACGCGGTGCGCAAGTATTTGCCGGTGAATCAGTAATAACAGGTCCACGCGGTTTTGCCCAAATCCGTCTTCGGGATCAAGCTATTATTGCTTTGAAAGAGTCGACCGAATTCCAGATCGTAGCCTTTAGCTTCCAGGACACCGCTCAATCAGATGTTTCTACAATGCGGCTTATAGAGGGCGGTTTTAGAACCATCACAGGCAGTATCGGTAGTTCTGATCGTAATGCTTACAACATTGTATCTGAATTTGGCATAATTGGTATTCGTGGCACGGATCATGAGGGCGTGATTGTAAACTCCGTACTTTTTACGGGAGTTTATGAAGGTGGAACAACAGTTTCAAATGGCGCAGGTCAGTTAGATTTGGGTCTGAATGCAGATTTCGATTTTGCTCAAGTCGATGGGCCGAATTCGCCCCCGTTAGGTTTGTTATTACAACCAGAGGTTCTTGGTAATATTCCGGTGTTGAATGTTGATGAAACTTCTGAAGAAACGGCGGACGACGGTAATGCAGCTGATAATAATGTTGCGGACAATAATGCCTCTACTGCAGACTCCAATGAAACACCGAGCGGTGCTGCTGATACTTCTTCACCACCGCCATTAGGATTGAACAATGCGGCGGGAAGCACAGCACTAACCAGCGTAACTCAAGCAACACAGGCTAATGCAATTTCTGTAGACCCTAACCAATCGAGTGGTGATGGCACTCTTTCATGCGCGGTTAATTCAAGCAGCCCTGCTTGCCGCCCCGTTAGTGATCAAACACCTTCGCCAACTCCAGCCCCGACTCCAACGCCAACTCCAGAGCCAACTCCAGCGCCAACACCAGAGCCAACACCAG
>JBBDXV010000307.1:3365-20757 GCA_040902165.1 Pseudohongiellaceae bacterium | reverse complement strand
ACCTACCACCTCAGCAAGCACCCACCTCTATTGCTTAATCTGATTTTTAAAGAACTGGAGTCCGACCTTCACGGTCAAGAGGTCGCGTATTATACGCACTTGAAGCCTTTACGCAAGGCCGCAACTCACGCATTTTGAAACAATTTTTGAGCGCAAAAGCAGGCCCGGAAACGAGCACAATCAGGCGCCCCGGGAGGGAATTCAGACGGCGTTAGGTCAGTCGGATACTTTGGCCAGATGGAACTGTTTTTTCCCGCGCCTTAAAACAAAGAAGCGCCCGTCCAGCGCTTTGTCTTTACGCATTTGGAAATCGTTCTCGGTAACCACCTGGCCGTTAATACTGATCGCATTGTTGGCGAGAAATTCTCTGGCCATTTTATTGGATTTGGCCAAACCGCTGGCCACCAAAGCCTCGACAATAGTACAGCCAGTCGCAGGCAAAGTTGTGCAGGGCAATCCATCCAGGGCCAATTGTTCCATATCGGACTTGCCAAGCGCTTGAATTTCTCCGGAAAACAAGGCCTGACTGATGCGGATAGCTGCGCCGAGACCTTCATTCCCATGAACCAGTTTGGTGACTTCCTGCGCCAGTATCCCCTGTGCTTCAGGCCTGGCACCGGAAGCACGATCGCTGACTTCAATATCCTTGATTTCCTGCGGCGCAAGAAAGGTAAAAAAACTGAGGAATTTATACACATCTGTATCTGCCACGTTTAACCAGAACTGGTAAAACGCGTACGGAGACGTCTTGTGTGCACTGAGCCAGACAGTACCACTTTCCGTTTTCCCAAACTTGCTGCCGTCTGCTTTGGTAATCAGCTGGGTGGTTAGCCCGTAAACCTGTTGCTGATAAAGGCGCCGGGTCAGATCTATGCCACCGGTAATATTGCCCCATTGATCACTACCGCCTACCTGCACTGTACAACCGTAACGTTTGTACAGTTCCGCAAAATCGTAAGCCTGCAGAATCATGTAACTGAACTCGGTGAAGGAAATTCCTGATCCTTCTCTTTCGATTCGCTGTTTGACGGATTCTTTCTGGATCATCGCGCTGACAGAAAAATGTTTACCAATATCACGCAGAAAACTCAGCACATCATAGTTGCGGGTCCAATCCAGATTGTTAACCAATGCAGCTGAGTGGGCGCCACAATCAAAATCCAGAAACTGGCTCAATTGCGGTTTGATACGTTCCACCCATTCATTGACCACATCGGTTGAATTGAGTTGTCGTTCGGCGGATTTGAAACTCGGGTCACCGACCATACCGGTGGCACCGCCTACCAGAGCAATCGGTTTATGCCCGGCAACCTGGAATCGTTTGAGCGCCAGCAGCGGGACCATATTACCCACGTGCAGACTTTCAGCAGTAGGATCAAATCCGCAATAGACCGTTCTGCTGGCTTGCAACAGATGCGAGCGAAGTTCATCCCCACCGGCTAACTGGGAGACTAGCCCCCTCTGTTCAAGGTCCTGGATAATATCTTTCACTTTCCCGACCATAAGTTTCATTACAGTTGTTATCAAAGGAACATTCCCGCCGGACCCGCTGTCCAAGGGCTGGATATTCGGCTCATCGTTGTAGAAAAGCCGCCGATTTTACACCAGTAGTTGGCCAATTATCTGTTCTGCAAAGA
This sequence comes from Pseudohongiellaceae bacterium, assembly GCA_040902165.1. GTDB lineage: Bacteria > Pseudomonadota > Gammaproteobacteria > Pseudomonadales > Pseudohongiellaceae > NORP240. The sequence goes on along the minus strand of JBBDXV010000307.1, from coordinate 19,120 downwards.
AATATGCATCCGAATTCAAGATCTTGTTGTTATAATCCGGCCCCTTGACCCTGGTGAAGCAAAGATTTTTGTATGTATCTTGTTGAAATTACTAAACATTTTTTCGAAAAATATTACCCTCGTGAGCATTTGCTGGCGGCTGCTGTACTAACGGTCATGCTGATCGGAATTCTGTTGTTCACCGCTGGTGACCAAAGGTCTATAGCGGCAGTCAGGGTTGATCTGCCACTGCCGGCCTCGTCACTGATTGAAACAACGCCCCCGGTCGAAAATCCTGCAACAGGAAACCTGCGTCCAGGCTCGGCAATCCCCGGCGAAGAATCATTCAGGGACACCTGGTTACAAAAGGAAGTGAAACCCGGTGATACCCTGTCGGCCATATTCAAGGACGTCGGCCTCGGCGACCGGGAAATTTTCCAATTGCTGGACAGTGGTGACGAGGCCGAGGTCCTCAACCGTATCTACCCGGGTTATCAGTTGCATTTTGACATCCCGAAACCCGGCCAGCTGGAAAAATTGCAGGTATTCAAGTCTCCCCTTGAGGGCTATCTATTCACCCTGGTTGACGGTTTCTATGACGTGGAAATCATCGCCCGGGATCCCGAACTAAGAACGGCGTTCAAAAGCGGGACTATCGCCGACAGCCTGTTCATGGCGGGCCAGCGGGCTGAAATTCCTGCTATCACCATTATGGAGATGGCCAATATATTCGGCGGTGTTATCGATTTCATTCTGGACCCGCGAATCGGTGACGATTTCAGCATCCTGTTTGAAGAGAAATATCTGGATGGCGAGTTTATCGGCACCGGTGAAATACTGGCTGCCCAGTTTACCAATCAGGGCAAACAATTCGTCGCTGTACGATACCGGGATGAGGAAGGGAATACGGGTTATTTCAATCCGGACGGCGAAAGTATGCGCAAGGCATTTCTGCGTACGCCGCTGGATGTATTCCGCATCAGTTCCAACTTCAATCTGGCCCGCAGACATCCGATCCTGAATACAATACGCGCGCATAAGGGCACAGACTATGCGGCACCAACCGGTACGCCAGTTCGCGCAACCAGCGATGGCAGCGTTACCTGGGCTGCCCGCAACGGTTCCTTCGGCAAATTGGTTGTCGTCAAGCACAGTGGCGGATTTGAAACCAAATACGCACATCTCTCGAATTATGCCAATGGCATCAAAAAGGGTTCTCGCGTACGCCAGGGAGATATCATTGGTTATGTGGGTGCTACCGGCGGTGCAACCGGTCCGCATCTTCATTATGAGTTTCTGGTCAACGGCGTCCACCAGAACCCGCGCACGATTGTAGAGCAGCTCCCCAAAGCGGTTTCAATCAATCCGGAAGAACTGCCCCGCTTCAAGTCACAGGCAGCCGAATTACTGTCAAAGTTCAATGAACTGGAAAAAACCCGCCTTCTTGTTCTCAATCAACAGGGCGCCGAGTAATCCGGCCGCCCGATGACCCGCTCTGCCTTCTATATAGGAATTATTTCGGGTACCAGCATCGATGCGGTGGATTGTGCTCTTTTGCAATTCAAGGATGATCAGCCGCAACTTTCGGCAACCCTGAGCTACCCTTACAGCCCGTCACTGCGGCAGAGTATATTTGAAATGTGTGCTAATGAATCCAACAGCCTCAAAGTGTTGGGGACGGCTGATGTCGAAATTGGTCGTACGTTTGCGGCGGCTGCACTGGCAATTCTGGAGCAGGAAAAACTGCAGCCAACTGATATAACAGCCATCGGCAGCCATGGTCAGACCGTGTTTCATCATCCGCTTCAACCGACACCCTTCACGACTCAGCTGGGCGACCCCAATGTCATAGCGCAACTCACCGGCATCACCACGGTCGCCGACTTCCGGCGCATGGACATGGCTGCCGGTGGTCAGGGCGCTCCTCTGGCTCCGCTGTTTCATCAACAGGTTTTCAAATCCGACCAATTTGACCGAGTGATCGTCAATGTTGGTGGCATTGCCAATATATCGATATTGGCGAGAAATATACCGTTTATCGGTTTCGATACCGGCCCAGGAAACGTATTGATGGATTACTGGATCAATGAAACACAGCAACTGATCTATGACGAAAGCGGTAAACTGGCATCAAGCGGTTCGATAAATTCAAAACTGCTGGACCGGTTGCTGGATGAAGACTATTTCCAACGCCCGGCTCCCAAAAGCACCGGCCGTGAAATGTTCAATGGAAACTGGTTGCGATCCAAACTGGCACATCTTGGAGAATCAGTGAACGTTGCGGATATACAGGCGACCTTGCTGGAACTTACGGCGGTGACTGTCACGGACGCAATCAACAAGTCAGTCAAACCTGACGGCGTTTATGTCTGCGGTGGCGGTGCATATAACACGCGTTTGATGAGCCGACTAAGTGAACTGTTGCCATACAGCGAAGTAAATTCCACCGCTGCAATCGGTTTTGCGCCGGACTGGGTGGAGGCAGCCACTTTTGCCTGGCTTGCCAAACAGAGAATTGAAGAAATACGAATTGACGCGAGGCTTCTTACCGGGGCATCTCGACCCTGCGTCCTGGGCGGCCTCTTCCTCCCGTGATGACGACATCCTGACAGTGTAATCAGCGCGGTCCGATCAAATCAGATTCAAATTGAGAATGAGGAACCGCAGCCACAGGTGGTTGATGCCATCGGGTTGTCGACAATGAAGCGCGCGCCTTCCAGCCCTTCCTTGTAGTCGATTCTTGCACCAACCAGATACTGGTAACTCAGTGGATCTATCAGCAGTTTTGCCCCTTTGTTTTTCACCACGGTATCGTCGTCGTTGACCTGTTCGTCAAACGAAAATCCGTACTGAAACCCGGAACAACCGCCGCCGGTAACGAAAACCCGCAACGCAAGTTGATTATTTCCTTCTTCCGCTATCAGACTCTGCACCTTTTTGGCTGCATTGTCGGTAAGAGAAAGGAAAACCGGTTCCTGGGATTGCACCACCGTCATAAGTAGACCCGTTGTGAAGTTAATTCCAAGGTCAAAACGTTTGCTGCCGGTAACAGGACCGGCAGCTGGGGGGCATTATGACCAAATCCTACTAATTTAGTCAATTATAGGCAAAGTAATGGTTTTTCAAGAGCTACGGTGTAATTGCACCGGTTCCGGGAGGGATTTCTTCGTGTCCCGCAGCAATCGTTTGGAGTCCTTTTGGCCACTGATATGCAACAGACTGCCGTTGACTTCAGAACCCATGACCATTTCGATCAGGTGGTAATACACGTTGCCGACCACCACGGCCTTGGCCGCCAGTTCTATGTGTTTGGTTGACCTTATATCCCCCTGTACCAGACCGTTGACAATGATGGAGGGAACACAAATTTCACCTTCCACAGCACCTTTGTCCGCAATCCTGATCAACGCATCAGATTCCTCGTCCGCGTAAATGTTGCCCTTCACCTTGCCTTCGATGATCAGCTCGCCGCTGAAATGAATATTGCCGACAATTTCAGTTGATCGAGAAATCAACGTATTTGCCGGTCCGTGCAATTTGATCTTGCTGTCTGATGATCCGAACATGGTTTTAATCTCCTTCCACTACCCAACTGAAATTTTTGTTGAGGGTTTTGTCTGACGGGGCGCTGGATACCGCCGCGATATGAATCTGTTGCGGGGTAAACCCGAACGGTAACTCCAGCTCCCCTTCGATGTTTTGAAAGTATTTGAATCTTAGCCGGATATCCAGCTGATCTTCGGTCTCCGAAATATCACGCAATGGAACAATGACCTGCTCTTCACCCTGTCTGCCCACCAGGTTTACATTCACATGGCCAATCAGAAAAGTGTCACCATCGGCTTCCTGTTGTCGCATTACCAGCTTGTATCGATAGCGATTGGGTTGGCCGGTTGCCTCTATATCCATCTGTCCAATGATCAGTCCGCTGGTATCCGTTTCTTCGGACATGACCTGGCGATAGAAGAGCACGTCCTGTTCAAGCTGTGCGACGCGCTCCCTCAGGGTCTTGACTGTCAGCTGTATTTCTTCATTGGCTGCCTTGTCCATCACACTGGTTCGATCCAGCAGGGCTACCTGGCGCCGCAAATCAGAATTCTCTTCCTGCAAGGTATCAAGTTCCCGCGCAATCTGCACCTGTGGGCTACTGTCAGTTACCAGTCCACTGTTGTTTCGATAAGACGAATACTGATATCCGGTGGCGGCGCCACCGGAAAGCACCAATAGCACAGCGGCCAACCCCAACACCCGCCGGTAAGGGCGAAATGGCACGACCATCATTCTTTCCTGTTTGCTGCCTTTTACGATATTGGGCATTCACTTATACCATTTGCACGTTCATCAAGGTAACAGGGCTATCGCCTTGAGCCCTGCTGTCTCATCCAGGCCGAGCATGATATTCATGTTCTGTATTGCCTGTCCTGAGGCACCTTTTACCAGATTGTCGATGGCTGACAATATGACGACCATTCCATTATCGGCAAGATAATTGACCGAAATCTGGCAATAATTTCCACCTTTGACATTTCTTGTTGCCGGGTATTCCCCGGCCGGTAACACGTCGACAAAAGGTTCACTAGCATACCGGTCTTCAAAAACCGCTTGCAAGCCCGGGCCATCCACGGGCACACCAGATTTAACGGGCGCATACACGGTGGCCAGAATACCCCGGATCATCGGCGTCAGATGGGGGATGAAACTGAGTCGCACCGGCGCCCGACTGGAAAGGTTCAAACCCTGCAGTATCTCTGGAAGGTGGCGGTGACCAGACACCGCGTAGGCCTTGATACTGTCAGCAGATTCGGTAAACAGATAATCCACTGCCGCCTTGCGCCCGGCACCACTGACACCGGATTTGCAATCCGCAATCAACGCACCGCACTCCACCAGATCGTTTTCCAGCAAAGGCAGCAAGCCAAGCTGAACCGCTGTTGGATAGCACCCAGGATTGGCTACCAGACGCGCTTTGCGAATGGCTTCCCGATTTACCTCCGGCAAGCCATAGACTGCTTCGGCCGCCAAATCCGGACACACATGTTTGGTTTTGTACCAGTGCTCCCAACTGGTGATGTCCTTGAGACGAAAGTCGGCGGAGACGTCGATAACACGCACTCCCTGTTCCAGCAACGGTCGTACGAAATTCATCGCAACAGCATGCGGCGTTGCAAAAAACACCAGGTCACAGGATTCCAGTGATGCCGTTTCCGGTGCCGAAAATGGCATATCCAGATGACCACGCAGATTGGGGAAATGTCTGGCAACAGAAATACCCTGCATTTCACGAGACGTGACGACAGTCAGTTCGATATCTTCGCGCGGCGCCAGGAGTCGCAGTAATTCGACTCCGGTATATCCGGTTGCACCTACTATTCCGACTTTAAACACGGTCCGTTCCTTGCCCGACGCGGGCTCTGCAGATCGCACTAAATTGACGAACCGTGTATCTTACACACCGCATCGTCCTATTTCACCCATCTGTTGGAGGATTCCGTGCTCTGGGTCAAGGCCTTTCATATCATTGCTGTGGTGTGCTGGTTCGCCGGGCTTTTCTATCTGCCCCGGCTTTTTGTCTACCACGCGATGAGCGAAGACCGGATAAGTCATGACCGCTTTGTAATCATGGAGCGCAAGCTGTTCTGGGGTATTACCACGCCGTCGGCATTGGCCACGGTAATTCTCGGTGTCTGGCTGCTGCTCGCAAATGCGTCGTTTTTCATGGCGTTCTGGTGGATGCATGCGAAACTGCTTCTGGTGCTGATACTGCTGGCTTATCACTTTGCCTGCTGGCGATTTCTGCTGGCGTTTCAACAACAACGTAATACCCGCAGTCACAAATTCTATCGCTACTTCAATGAATTCCCGGTGTTGCTGTTGACCGGCATCATCATCCTTATTGTAGTCAAGCCTTGAACACCCAGCGACCCAATGTGATGTGCTTTTCCGGGCTCGACCCCACAGGCGGTGCCGGCATCCAGGCGGATATAGAAACATTGTTCAGCGCCGGCTGCCATTGTCTGCCGGTAATTACTGCCAACACCATACAGACAACGCAGGACGTGCTGACAGTGAATCCAGTCGAACCGTCAGTGCTTGTGGCGCAAGCACGCGCAGTACTGGAAGATATTCCGGTACAGTGTTTCAAGATTGGCTTGACTGCGAGCGTCGCCTGCGTCGAAGTCCTGCACACGCTGTTACTGGACTATCCGCAAGTACCGGTGGTCATGGATCCGATAATACGTGCCGGCGGTGGTTTTGAATTCAGTTCGGCAGAAATTATCGCGGCCATGCGCAGCTTGCTGGTGCCTTTGACAACCGTATTGACGCCGAATACCGAAGAAATCAAACAGCTCGCTCCCAGTGCCGACAGTGTTGATGCCTGCGCCAATGAGTTACTGGACCTGGGATGCAAGAACGTCCTGTTGACCGGCACTCATGCCGCAACCACAGAGGTGATCAATCGACTCTATACCGCACACCAGCAGACCATTCTTTACAGCTGGCCACGTCTGGCGCACAGCTACCACGGTTCCGGCTGTACCCTGGCTTCTGCCCTGGCCGCCGGACTTGCCCACAATCTCAGTATCCCGGAGTCCGCGCAGCGTGCACAACGGTTTACCTGGGAGTCGCTCAGTCATGGAATCCGTGTCGGCTTCGGACAGCACCTGCCAAATCGCTGTGCCTGGAACACCAACCGGCAATAAACCAGGCCTGATCCAAAGCCAATGAAACTATCCGGCATCTATGCCATCACCGATGAATATTTACTCCCTGGCGAGCACCTCCTCTCTGCTGTCACCGAAGCACTGAGCGGTGGCGTAACCCTGGTGCAGTATCGTTCCAAGCACCGGGACAGCAGGCAACGACTGGTGGATGCTCAGGCGCTGGTTGAATTGTGCAGCCGTTTTGATGTGCCGCTTGTCATTAATGATGACGTATCTTTATGCCTGCGTGTCGGCGCCGCTGGTGTGCATCTGGGACAGGGTGATGCGGAGATCGCCTCGGCCCGTGCAACACTGGGAAATTCGGCGATTATCGGTGTCAGTTGCCACGCTGATATTGATCTTGCCCGCAAGGCACAGGACCAGGGCGCTGATTACGTCGCCTTCGGTCGATTCTTCCCATCACAGACCAAACCAGACGCACCGCCAGCCGACCTTGAAATATTGTCCCGGGCCAAACAGCAATTGACCATACCGGTGGTTGCTATCGGTGGCATCAATGCGGAAAATGGCGCCGCTGTGATTGCCGCCGGGGCAGACATGCTGGCAGTAATCAATTATTTGTTTGGCGGACCCGGTATTGGCGACCGGACCCGCTGTCTCGCCAATCTGTTCGAGACACGCATACCAGATTAATGGGGCTTCAATGACATTACCTACTTACCAGACAACCCGCTCCAACGAGCTTTATGAACTTGCACTGCGCTACATTCCCGGTGGTGTCAACTCGCCGGTGCGCGCATTCAAAGGTGTGGGTGGCAATCCGCTGTTTTTCAAATCAGCAGAAGGTGCCTTTCTGATTGATGCAGATAACAATCGCTACATGGATTACGTGGGCGGGTGGGGACCGTTCATTCTGGGTCACCGTCATCCGGCCGTGATCGCAGCCTTGATGCAGCAATTGGAGCTGGGATTGGGGTATGGCGCCTCTACCGAGGGCGAAGGGACGCTCGCCAGACGTATTTGTGAAATTCTTCCTTCCATTGAGCGTGTACGCCTGGTCAATTCCGGCACTGAAGCCACGATGAGCGCAATCCGTCTGGCGCGGGGATTTACCCGCCGCGACCAAATCGTCAAATTCGAAGGCTGTTATCACGGTCACGTCGACGGCCTGCTGGTCAAGGCCGGATCGGGCGCCCTCACCCTGGGCGAGCCAGACTCACTTGGCGTGCCAAAGGCCTATACCGATCTGACCCATGTACTTCCCTATAATGACAGTGAAGCGCTGGAGCAGTTATTTTCCGGATGCGGTGACAAGATCGCCTGCGTGATCGTTGAACCGGTAGCAGGGAACATGAATTGCGTTCCACCTCAACCAGAATTTTTGCAGACCCTGCGTGAGGTCTGTGATCAGTACGAAAGCGTCCTGATTTTTGACGAGGTCATGACCGGTTTCCGGGTGGCGCTTGGTGGTGCTCAGTCTCTCTATGGCATAAAACCTGATCTCACCACACTTGGCAAAATTATTGGTGGTGGTCTGCCGGTAGGCGCGTTCGGTGGACGCCGTGAAATCATGGAGCTTCTGGCACCTTCCGGGCCGGTGTACCAGGCTGGCACCCTGTCCGGCAATCCGCTGGCTGTCGCTGCCGGACTGGTGATGTTGAACGAAGTATCAAAACCGGGCTTTTATACAGATCTGACTGCCCGTACCCGGCGTTTGCTGGATGGCATTACTGCACATGCCAATGCTGCAAAGATACCCTTTACCACCAATCAGGTCGGCGCCATGTTTGGCCTGTTCTTCAGCAAGGAAAAATCCATTTCCCGTTTCGATCAGGTAATGGCCTGCAACGTCGAGCAATTTCGCAAGTTCTTCCATCTGATGCTCGAAAACGGCGTATACCTGGCGCCTTCAGCCTACGAAGCCGGATTTGTTTCTTCCGCTCACGGTGACAAGGAAATACAGCTCACTGTTGACGCCGCCGAAATCGCTTTCAAAAATATCAACCAATCGCGTTAGTTAACGGAACACGCCCCATGAAGAAGTATCACGTCTATGCCATCGGCAATGCCCTGGTCGACACCGAATTCGAGGTTCACGATGATTTCTTTGCTGAATTCGGCATTGAAAAGGGATTCATGACCCTGGTAAGCCATGAACAACAGGTTCAGTTGTTGAAAATACTGAATGAAGGAGCAGCTCTGCGCAAGCGCGCCGGCGGCGGTTCTGCCGCGAACTCTCTTTATGCGCTCAGCCAGTTCGGTGGTAAAGCATTCTTCAGTGGCAAAGTCGCCAATGATGAAACCGGCGATTTCTATGTAGCGCAGCTGGGCCATCACAATATTGATACCAATCTCGCCAATGAAGCGCAGCAGGGAACCACCGGTCGCTGTGTTGTAATGGTCAGTCCGGATGCCGAGCGCACCATGCATACCTATCTGGGCGTATCCGAGAATGTGTCGCCAGCGGAACTTGATCGTAACGCGGTCAAGGCATCGGAGTATGTCTATATAGAGGGCTACCTGGTCACTTCACCCAGTGCACGGGAAGCTGCCAAAGAACTGAAGAAATTCGCGCAAGCCAATGGCGTAAAGGTCGCCATGACCTTTTCTGATCCTTCCATGGTTGAATACTTCACCGATGCTGTCGCCGAGGTGCTGGGCTCGGGTGTTGACCTGCTGTTCTGCAACGAGAAAGAAGCCGTATTATGGACCAACGAAGCAGATGTCGATCGCGCCTGCGAGGCCTTGAAAAAGCATGCTCGTCAGTTTGTCGTCACCCGCGGCGCGAAGGGCGCCAGATTATTTGACGGAAATAAATTTATTGATATCGCGTCACAGTCGGTTACCGCCATTGACACGAATGGTGCCGGTGACATGTTTGCAGGCGCATTTCTCTACGCCATTACCAACGGTCATGATTTCGCCACCGCCGGCAAACTTGCCAGTCATGCCTGCGCCAGACTGGTCACCAGTTTCGGCCCGCGCCTGCAGCCGCATGAACATCGGGAAATTTTGGCGGAATTGAAATTGCTTTAAAGTGATAGTGTTTTTTTCCGGGCTGCGTGCCAGTAGTCTGAATTGCGACACGCCGTAAATACATCCCTGTAGGCTCGGTCGCGGCGGGCCCAGCCAGCCATCACAGATGGCAGTCGTTCGTCTGCGCACAAAGCTTCGCTTTGTAATCGCTTGCCTCACCCATGCCGCTCACGGTCGCTATTCAGACTACTGGCACTCAGCCCTTGATTCAGTGAATCCCTTAATACTCTAGAAACCCCATAACGACAACTGCCCAAGTCATGTGAAGCGTCGCGAGCGTGAGTGAGACGAGGCAAAAGCGAGCGAAAACGAGGAGTTTACGAGCAGGTAAATGACGAGTTTGAGCGAGCTTTTAACGAAGTATCACCGAGCGCAGCAGCTTCAGGACATAGGTTCAAAGACCAAGATCGTCGACAAACTTCTTGACGCCTTCAAAAAATCCCGACTTCTTCGGCGACTGCTTCTGGCCTTCACCGTCCGCGATGTCTCGAAACTCCTCGAGCAGGTCCTTCTGCCGGCGAGTAAGGTGCACCGGTGTCTCCACGATCACGCGACACATAAGGTCGCCGGCAGCGCCACCCCGAACCGGCGCAACACCCTTGTTGCGCAGACGGAATAATTTGCCGGTCTGGGTTTCCGCGGGAATCTTGAGTTTTACGCGACCATCCAGGGTTGGCACATCCAGTTCGCCACCCAGCGCAGCGTCTACGAAACTAATAGGAACCTCGCAGTGCAAGTCCTTGCCATCCCGATGGAAAATGTGATGCTGACGCACCGCAACTTCGACGTAAAGATCGCCTGGCGGACCGCCGTGCATACCTGCCCGACCCTCGCCAGTAAGGCGAATTCTGTCGCCGGTATCTACCCCGGGCGGCACTTTCACCGACAGAGTCTTGGTTTCATCGACTGCACCAGCGCCATGACAGACGTGGCAGGGATCCTTGATCTGTTTGCCGGTGCCGTGACAACGGGGACAGGCTTGCTGCATGGAAAAAAATCCCTGTTGCATGCGGACCTGGCCGATGCCGTTACAGGTTGTGCAATCGATCGGAGAGGTTCCTTTTTTGGCACCGGTACCACCACAGTTATCACAGGCAACCGTGGTGGGAATTCTGATCTTGGCCGTATAACCTTTAACCGCCTGTTCGAGATCCAGCTCGAGGGTATAGCGCAGGTCCACGCCTTTACGCACATGACTGCGCTGGCCGCCGCGGTTGGCCCCAAAAATGTCGCCGAAAATATCACCGAAGATGTCACTGAAATCAGCCTGACCACCAGCTGTCTGCCCGTCGACACCGGCGTGCCCAAACTGATCGTAACGGGAGCGTTTGTTGCTGTCCGAGAGGACTTCGAAGGCTTCGTTGGCTTCCTTGAACTTGTCCTCCGCGTCCTTGTTGTCGGGATTGCGATCGGGATGAAATTTCATCGCGACACGGCGATAAGCCTTTTTGATATCAGCCTCGGAAGCGCCGCGAGCCACCCCCAGCACCTCGTAATAGTCTCTCTTCGCCATGTTGTTGTTATCCCGGAAAAGGATTCAGTTCCTTAAACGACAAAAACCGGGCTGCAGGAGCAGCCCAGTTTTCGCTCAGTAAAACAGTAGAAAAGCGCAGATCGTTCTTTTGTGTTGCCTTTTCGGTTATTTGTCTTCCTTAACTTCCTCAAATTCTGCATCGACCGCATCATTGTCCTTGGTACCGGCTCCGGCATTTGCTCCTCCGCCGGCAGCACCTGGCTGCGCATCCGCATACATTTTCTGCGCCATACCGGAAGCGGCCTCGCTCAATGCTTCAGTTTTGGACTTGATCGCAGTCAGGTCGTCCGCCTTGATGGCGACTTCCAATTCCTTGGCGGCAGCTTCGATCTTCTCCTTTTCAGCATCGCTTACCTTGTCGCCTGCGTCCTTGAGCGTCTTGCGCGTCGCATGCACCAGGCTGTCCGCGGTATTGCGAGCCGTAATAAGCTCCTCGAATTTCTTGTCATCCGCGGAATGTGCTTCCGCATCCTTGACCATGCGTTCAATCTCTTGGTCGGTCAGACCACTGGAGGCCTTGATCACAATGGATTGCTGCTTGCCGGTGGCTTTGTCTTTTGCCGACACATTCAGAATGCCGTTGGCATCCAGGTCGAAAGCGACTTCGATCTGCGGCATGCCGCGGGCAGAAGGCGGAATATCAGTCAAGTCAAAACGACCCAGTGATTTGTTCTGGGCTGCCTGTTTGCGTTCACCTTGTACAACGTGAATCGTCACAGCCGTCTGATTGTCATCGGCGGTGGAGAACACCTGGGTTTTCTTGGTCGGAATAGTCGTGTTCTTTTCAATTAAAGTGCTGGCCACGCCGCCCAGGGTTTCAATACCAAGGGAAAGCGGGGTCACATCCAGCAGCAACACATCCTGCACATCACCAGACAGTACTGCTGCCTGAATTGCCGCACCGACTGCAACTGCTTCATCAGGATTCACATCGCGACGTGCTTCCTTGCCGAAAAAGTCCGCAACCCGCTTCTGTACCATCGGCATGCGGGTCTGACCACCGACCAGAATGACGTCATTGATCTTGGATGTCTCCATACCCGCATCTTTCAATGCGATCTTCAACGGCTCCATGGTTCTTTCCACCAAATCTTCCACCAGGGATTCAAACTTGGCACGAGTCAGTTTCTGCACCAGATGCTTGGGTCCGCTGGCATCGGCAGTGATATAGGGCAGGTTTATTTCGGTTTGCTGTGCAGAGGAAAGCTCGATCTTGGCTTTTTCCGCAGCCTCTTTCAGGCGCTGCAAAGCCAGGGGATCATTCTGTACGTTCATGCCGGTTTCTTTCTTGAATTCTTCCGCCAGGTAATCGATGAGGCGCTTGTCAAAGTCTTCCCCACCAAGAAACGTATCACCATTGGTGGAAAGCACTTCGAAAGTGTGTTCGCCGTCGGTTTCGGCAATTTCAATGATGGAAATATCGAAAGTACCGCCACCGAGGTCGTAAACGGCAATGATCGAATCACCCCCCTTTTTGTCCATGCCATAGGCCAGGGCTGCTGCAGTGGGTTCATTGATAATGCGTTTGACATCCAGACCAGCGATGCGGCCTGCGTCTTTGGTCGCCTGACGCTGAGAGTCGTTGAAATAGGCGGGCACTGTTACTACCGCTTCGGTTACCGGTTCACCCAGATAATCCTCGGCAGTCTTTTTCATTTTTTTCAAAATCTGGGCCGAGATCTGCGGCGGTGACATGCGTTCGCCATTCACTTCAACCCAGGCGTCGCCGTTCTCGGCTTTGGTAATCTTGTAGGGCACCATCTTGATGTCTTTCTGCACGACATCATCGGCAAATTGACGACCGATCAGACGCTTGATCGCAAACAGGGTGTTCTTCGGGTTGGTTACCGCCTGACGCTTGGCCGGCTGCCCGACAAGAATCTCCTTGTCATTGGTATAAGCGACAATTGACGGTGTAGTGCGATCCCCCTCCGCATTTTCAATTACCTTGGGTTTTCCTCCGTCCATGATTGCAACGCAGGAGTTGGTGGTACCCAAATCGATGCCGATAATTTTACCCATTGTGTCTTTCTCCAGAATCCGGTCAATGCTTTAACGAGTGCCGTAGATATTGGCGCATCCGGGCTGATTTCAAGCCCTTGCTGCGCCCCCACAAATGAATTTTTGCCGCCTCAGCCAGCCCTGGACACCATGACCATCGCCGGTCGAATCACCCTGCCATGCAGGCTGTAGCCCTTCTGCATGACGGCAGTCACGGTATTCGGCTCGACTTCCGGGTTGTCCACCAGGGCCATAGCCTGATGTTTGAGGGGGTCGAAGGGTTCTCCCAGCGGATCAATCACCTCAATGCTGAATTTGCGAAAACACTCCTGGAAACTCTTGAGCGTAAGATCCACTCCGTCATAAATCGCACCTACCCGGTCGTCCTCCATACCGGATGCTGCCACCAATGCGCGTTCCAGGTTGTCCATCACGCTCAATAATTCCGTTACCAGACGCTCCTGACCGTATTTGTGCGCTTTTTCCACATCCAGCTCGGTGCGGCGGCGCAGGTTCTGCATTTCCGCCTGCACCCGGAGTACATCATCCTGGTGTTTGCGAATCAGGTCTTCGGTCTGTTCCAGCCGTTCAATCGCTTCGCTGAGACTCAAGTCATCCGCTTCGTCCAGGGGTGCGTCCTGCGGATGTTGATGCGCCGGGTCTATTTCAAGATCGTGAGATGGATTGATTTCGATGGGGGAACCTTCTTCCCCCTCCATGGCGCCGGATTTTTTCTTGCTGTTCATCGGAGGTCCTTTCAGTTTTCTGTGGCTTGCGGCTCAGCCTTTACGTTGATTTAACGGCGAATATTGGGATCAGGACAACAGGATTCAAGGCTGCCAACCCATTTGGGGCACCGGCACCGATGGCCGCGAATCCGCTGCACTATTTACGGTTTCTCTCCTATACTTTGCCACCATGTTGACCCAACTGGTAATCCGCAATTACGCAATAGTCGATGCCCTGGAAATTCAATTCCGGTCCGGCATGTCGGTCATTACCGGCGAAACCGGGGCGGGCAAGTCGATCATTCTCGGTGCGCTGGGATTGACCCTGGGTGACCGGGCCGACACTTCGGTAGTCAGAAGCGGAACCGGCAAGGCAGAAATCAGTGCCGAGTTTGTCATCGCCGACTACCCGGAAGTAAAACGCTGGCTGCACAGCAATGATCTGACCAACAGCGATGCTGAAGAGTGCTGCCTGTTGCGTCGCGTGGTCAGCGATGATGGCCGCTCCAAAGCTTATATCAACGGCACTCCGGTTACCTTGACCAATCTCAGCGAACTCGGAGACATGTTGATGGATATTCACAGTCAACATGAACACCAGTCCCTGTTGAAACGATCCACCCATCAAAAACTGCTGGATGAATTCGGTGTCGAGCAATCAGTGCTGTCCGGGATGCACGATACCTGGCGGCAATGGCATACAACCGGTCAGCAGATTACCGCCCTGAGTCAGCGTTCGGAAGAACAGAATGCCCAACTGGAACTGATCGGCTACCAGGTCAATGAACTCAATGAACTGGCGCTGGCAGAAGGTGAGCAGGAAAAACTGGAAATCGAATTCGCCCAATTGAACAGTGCCGACAGTACTATTGCCACCCTGCAACAGGTAATGAACCTGTGTCAGGATGATGACAACAGCAATCTGAGCCGCAGCCTGAATCATGCCATTGCCTTACTGGAGGAATTGCCACACAAGTCAGATGCAGTGCAAACCGCAGCGGAGTTGTTCAACAACGCGCTGATTCAGGTAGATGAGGCCGGCACTGAACTGCGCCATCAACTCGACCGGCTGGAGATCAATCCTGCCCGACTTGAAGAGGTCAACCAACGACTCGCGGATATTCATCGGGTGGCCCGCAAACACAGGGTCAAGGCCGGGGAACTGACCGCACTGCATAAATCGCTGCAGCTGCAGCTCTCCCGGTTTGAAAACGCTGACCAGGAGCTGGAAATATTAGCAAAGCAGGAAAAGGCTTTGCGCGAGCAATACGACAAACTGGCTGCCAGGGTCAGTACGCAGCGACAGTCTGCTGCCCGCAAGCTTTCCCAACAGATCAACAAGCAATTGCAGACCCTGGGCATGAGTGAAGCAAAACTGGAAGTAGCATTGATCCCGGTAACAGCCGACTCTCTTTCTGTGAACGGCCGCGAGACTGTTGAATTTCTCGTGTCTACCAATCCTGGACAGGCTGCCAAACCCCTGATCAAGATCGCCTCAGGGGGCGAATTGTCGCGTATCAGTCTGGCGATTCAGGTGATCACCGCCCGCACCTCCAGGACCCCGACCCTGGTATTCGATGAAGTCGATGTGGGGATTGGTGGCGGTGTTGCCAGAGAGGTGGGCAAACTGCTGCGACAACTGGGTGAACATGCACAGATTATCTGCGTTACCCACCAGGCCCAGGTGGCGGGTCAGGGCCATCAGCATTATTTTGTCAGCAAGCACAGTAGTGGAAAGTCCACGCGCAGCGTCATCACCGAACTCACGGGTGAAACCAAAATCAGGGAAGTCGCCAGAATGCTCGGCGGCGAGAA
>JBBDXV010000307.1:1604-3265 GCA_040902165.1 Pseudohongiellaceae bacterium | reverse complement strand
CACCCGGTAAACCGTTGCCAGCCCGACATCTTCATTGGCGTCAATCAATGCCTTGTAAACATCTTCGGCACTCAGATGTTTGGTCGAGGAATTTTCCAGAATTTGCAGGATCTTGACTCGCGGCAGGGTGACCTTAAGGCCTGCGTTTCGCAGATCCTGATTCTCAGTAGACATGTTGCACTCTCGCGACTCAGGTTGTGTTGCAGGCGTTTGACGAAGTGAGTTTTCGGGGTATTATGCCCAACTTCTCCCACCATGGAAAGTTGCAGACCGATGACCGAAAACCGGGATGCGGTCGGAACCAACGCAGAGAGCCGGTCCAATATGGCAATGAAGTCGTTCAATTCATTCAGAAAAACATTAGTGCTGTCGAGCCTGCTGTTGGTTGCCGGCTGCGGCGGCAACATTCTGCAATTCCCCGGTGTCTACAAGATCGATATTCTGCAGGGCAATATCATTACCCAGGACATGGTCGATCAGCTGCGTCCGGGTATGACCAAACGACAGGTGCTTTTTGTCATGGGTTCACCATTAGTAAGTGATCCGTTTAATCAGAACCGCTGGGATTATGTCTACAATTATCAACCCGGCGGTGGTGAAAGGGTTGGTGAACGTCTCACCGTATTTTTCGAAAACGACGCGCTGGTGCGTATAGCTGGTGACTATATGCCCAGCGGCGCCGAAACCGTCAGCACTAATCAACTCTAGAATTCAATTCGCAAACCGAGCTCAACGCCCCTGCCCGGCGCAGGCGCCACATCCTTGAGCAGGGAGCTGTGGTAGCGAATCCGTTCATCCAGCAGATTGTTACCCCGGGCGAACAACAACAGACTCGTACGCTCACCAAGATTCATATGGTAATCCGCGTACAGACTCAACTCGTAAAAACCGCCGCTGCGTGACTCGTTCCAGGCATGGTCGGACTGGGCAGCGACCTTGGTCCAGCGCAGTCTGACCAGCCAGTCGATATGCGAATGGGTCAATTCAAACCCGTAGCGTAAAGGCGGGATACGCGGCACGTTGCCACTGTTTTCAAAGCGCGCATCGACATAATCGCTGAACAGATTCAGTTCGGACAGATGACTGCCGGTGTCGTAAAGCGGGAAAGAAACTTCTGCCTCGAAACCGCGGAACACCGCATCATCCTGCAAATAATGCGAGACCTGCACATCGTCCGCAAATTCACCCGTGTCGAACAGATAAAGATAATCGCTGATACTGTTATAGAAAAGATTGAACTCGGCAGTTACCGTTCCAGCATGCTTGCGCCAGCCAAATTCAATATTGGTGGACTTTTCTGTGTCAGCATCGGGATTGCCGATCTCCAGACGCTGGGTGGCGGCATGGGCAATCAGATCTGCCTGATCCACTTCGTTACAGGCCGCATCAATATTGGAGTAACGCTCTTCCACTGTCGCCGCGCGCTGCGAATGGTTCAGAGACAGCAATAGATTGGTGTCATCGCGGTAGCGCCAGATCGCCGCCAGACTGCCGCTGACATTGGTGTCGTCGCTGTCGCAACCGGCAGATTGGTCCATCGCCAGGCGCTCGATACGCAGACCGGCCTCATAAGTCATTGCATCGCGATCCAGGCTTTGCACTGTGAACAGCGCCAGTGAACTGATATCAGTCGCGGGAATAAACGCCTCCTCGCCGACTGC
>JBBDXV010000307.1:0-1504 GCA_040902165.1 Pseudohongiellaceae bacterium | reverse complement strand
ACACCGAAAGAGGCATTGTTAACTCCGACCTGGCTTTGCAGCATCTCTCCCAGGGTGGCCGCCGCGCGTTCGCGCAGTTCTTCCCCGGCCAGAACGCTGACCGGCAATACGGTTTCGGCGCGGCTTCGATGCAGCGCCGAGGTCACGATGATCTCCTCTATTGCCGATTCCTCATGCGTCAAATCCTGCGCCATGGATGAATCGATCACACCAACACTCAGCCCAAGTACGGCCGAAACAGAAAATTTCCTGATTAATTTGCTCATTTTTTGATTACCCGTTTGTCTCAACGAAGACCCGCAGCGGCTGCAGGCTTTATTCGATGAATTTCCACCAAACCTCGCTCTGACTGGTCAGAGCGAGAGTTCCCAATTGTCAGACAATGGGAGCTATTGGCGGGGCGCGGGCACTGCGAAGGGGAAGTTCACGTTCCGGCAGTTGCACCGGTTCAACGTGAAAGACAAGGATTAGCGAGCTTGCGGTAAATTTGATGACCGTGGCTGAAATGCCATCATCCGCCGAACCCAGCTTCAGACAAACATGGCAGTCATAGCGAAGGTTCAGGTCACCATCATGGCTGTGCTGCAGCGCGATGGTCTGTGACAGCGCCAGCGCAAATACCGCAAGCAGACAGACGAGATAGTGCTTTCTCGTCCTGCGATTCATAGCCTTGGCGTTATTGGTTTGCATTCTCTGCGTTATTCTTTAAATTTATCTTTTTGATTATCTTCTGGATTTTCTTTTGCACTATTAATCTGCTTTTAATCTGCTTCGGCGACTCGAATCCGGATTCCAGATACCGGAATGTCTTTCATCAGTTCTTCGGTTAAGACCCGGAGACTGCCAAGTTTCATTCCTTGTCGCGCCTAATGTCAAGTTGCTACCTATCAACCCCCAGGTTATCGACCCCCAGACTCGCGGCAAACTTTTCCAGCGCCGGCAGACCGACGACGTCGTGTGCCACCAGGGTCAGGTCCTGGCGCGGTAATTCCGGCAGGGCTGCGTGTAAAGTCGCCAGATGTTTTTCTTCCTGTGCCTTGCGTTCATCCATAAAGGCATTCACCCCGGCGGGCATGCGTTTGTTGACAATCAGAGCATCGACGTTGACACCGGTACGTTTCAATTGCGCATGCAATTCAATGGTTTCCAGCACCGGTAGGCGCTCGGCAGCCAGCACGATCACAAAAGACGTGTGCTGACGATCTGCCAGTACGTCACGAAGGTGAATAAAACGCGTGCGGCGGCGCAGCAGGATCTGACGTATACGACTTTCCTTTTCCGCCTCCGGATCAGATTTGAAATATTTGCTGCCCATATCTGTATCAGATTCCTTACTCAGGCTCTGCACGACTGCGGCAAACTTGTCAGCCTTGTCACGCCGTTTGATCAATCCCTCGGTCCAGGCCGACATCATCTCCGGCAAGGCCATCAATCGCGCAGTATGTCCCGAAGGCGCCGTGTCAAACACAATAAGGTCATAGTCTTTGGCGCCTTGCTCAATCAC
>JBBDXV010000306.1:0-20871 GCA_040902165.1 Pseudohongiellaceae bacterium | reverse complement strand
TCAAACAATGGACCCGCAGCGGCAGCTTGCAGACCCAGGTCGCCAACAAAATCTCTGAATGGCTGGACGCTGGGCTGCAGGAATGGGATATCAGCCGCGATGCACCCTATTTCGGCTTCGAAATTCCCGGCCATGCCGGCAAGTATTTTTACGTCTGGCTCGACGCACCCATCGGCTATATGGCCAGTTTTAAAAACCTGTGCGCACGCAGTGACTACGATTTTGACAGCTACTGGAACACCGACAGCCAAACTGAGTTGTACCACTTTATCGGCAAAGACATCGTCAATTTCCATACACTGTTCTGGCCTGCCGTGCTGAAAAGCGCCGGTTACCGCACACCCACGGCCGTGTATGTCCACGGATTTCTCACGGTAGACGGCAAGAAAATGTCCAAGTCCCGCGGCACCTTTGTTAATGCCGGCACCTATCTGGAACATCTTGACCCTGAATATCTGCGTTACTATCTGGCCGCCAAAATGAGTGACGGCGTGGATGATCTTGACCTCAACCTGGATGACTTTGTGCAAAGGGTGAATGCTGATCTGGTAGGGAAAGTCGTCAATATCGCCAGTCGTTGCGCCGGGTTTATCAGCAAAAACTTCGATGGCCTGCTGGCAAGCACGGTAGCCGAACCGGCGCTGGTCGCACAATTTCAGGCTGGGAAGGACCACATCGTTGAGTTTTATGAGCGGCGGGAGTACAGCAAGGCGATTCGCGAGATCATGGCATTGGCTGATCGCGCCAACCAGTATATTGCCGAACGCCAACCCTGGGCGCTGGCCAGGGAAAACAAGTCTGATCCCCAGGTGCAGGCTATTTGCAGCACCGGCATTAACCTGTTCAGATTGCTGATGATTTACCTGAAGCCGGTATTGCCACAAATGGCGGCGCGAGCGGAGACATTTCTGGCCATTGCCCCTCTCAACTGGATTGATCTGGACAGCGTTCTCGTGAGTCACCACATCGGGCGATTTGAAGCATTGATGACCAGGGTCGAGCCGGCCAAGGTGCAGGCCATCATCGACGCCACGCTTGCTGATGCCGAACAACGTAACCAGGTTAAACCAGACCTGGCGAGCGACAGCCCGCTGGCCAGATTGCCACTGGAAAGTGAAATCGAAATCGCTGATTTTTCCAGAGTGGATCTGCGTATTGCCCGAATTATCGCCGCAGAACACGTTGCCGGAGCAGACAAGCTGCTGAAACTGCAACTTGACCTGGGCCTGGATGCTGCCGGTGTACCGGTTACCCGAACGGTGTTTTCCGGCATCAAGTCTGCCTATGCTCCCGATACACTGGTAGGAAAACTTACTGTGGTAGTGGCCAACCTGAAAGCGCGACAGATGAAGTTCGGTCTGTCCCAGGGAATGATTCTGGCAGCGGGCCCAGGTGGCAAGGACATCTGGTTACTGGAGCCGCATGCAGGTGCACAGCCGGGTATGCGAGTCAGCTAACAACTGATATACCTACCGAATTGAAAAGTGCTTTCCCTAAAAGCACCTGCTATTGAGTCAAGGGTTACCCATGTGATCGAGAGTATCAAGGTCCAGCCCGTCGATAGCTCACAGTGAGCAATCAGACGCGACAGCGTCGCGAACAGTGAGCTATCGACGGGCTGGGCCGACAAGACCTGGTTTTCCGAATATCGCCTGACCTACCGCCGTCACCAATAACCGATTGCTGAATTAAAAACTGATTCCCTTGTAACTGAGCCCAAGGGTAATGATTTTCTGCAGCAATGCCTTGTAGCTGACACCATCGTGCTCAGCCGCCTCGGCAAAATCCTCGCCATAGGAAAGATTCGGGTTGGGGTTTGCCTCCAGCAAATAGAACTGGCCATTTGCATCCAGGCGAAAATCCAGTCGCGTATAACCGCTCTGGTAGAGATTGCGATAAATTCGTTTTGACAGTTTTTCCAGAGTGTTAACCTGCTCGACGGTCAGATCTGCAGCAAGCGTTTCCACGCCGGCTTTCTTCTGGTACTTGAAATTCCACTTGACCCGGTCAGTGGCGATCATCGGCGCGCCTTCAGGCAGATTTGAGATAATCAGTTCCCATGGCGTGAAGGTACGCAATTGGTAGTTGCCCAGCACTGCCACATAAATTTCACGGCCTTCGATATATTGTTCGGCAATGGCCGGACCCAGCGTCTGTCGATGTATAAAGGAGACCCGCTCCTGCAATTTTTCATCATCATAGACGATGGATGCGTGACTGATCCCGACTGACCCTTCTTCGCTCAGCGATTTGACGATCAACGGAAAATCCAGCCGCTTTGGACGCCGCAGTTTGCGATTGACGGGAAACACTGCAAAATTCGGTACCGGAATCCGATGATAGGCAAGAATTTTTTTGCTTAGCGCTTTGTCCCGGGCGAGTGTGAGACCGCGTGGATTACAACCGGTATAGGGCATCCTCAGCAATTCCAGGTAACTCACTACATGCTGATCGAACAGTGAGTCGCCGTGAAACTCTTCCAATAGATTGAAGGCGATATGCGGCTTGAAGGATTCGACGGCGCGTCGAATAACGCCTTGATCATCGTAGACACCAATGGGCAGCACCTCGTGACCCATACTTCGCAAGGTGTGGATCACATCGAACTCGGTTTTCCATGGCTGGATTTCTTTATCTGTCAAACCTTCTATGTTGTCCGGGGGCAGCAGGTCCTCGTGTACCGGTACCAGCACCCGCAGTGGATTCTTCAAATCGAACGGTTTTTTCATAGTGCCAACCTGAAGTATCCGGAATGCACAGCGTTCATGGTCTGCATGGTGAGCAAAATCAGCATACGCTCACGGGTATTCCTTTCCGACTCTCGCAGGTGCAAATGCATTGATTTACAGCGTTCCTTGGCATGATCCAGGATATGCACGATTGTGTATGGATGTACATTGGTGACTTCCGCCACTGACTCCACCAGATCGCGACCGTATTTGCGAATGAACATGCTGGCACTCAATCTGCGTGCATAACGTTTATCCCGGGAAAAGGTCTGCAACAATTCAGTATCATAGAACGCCGGCCACTCGATGGAACCTGATTCCTTCTTGTGTTCATAATACTCCCGCAAGGTCAGGCGGCTTTCCGTGAACGATTCTATCTTGCGACGGTTGCGTATGGCCGGCGACTTGCCAGCCACCTCCTTCATCAATTCATCAACATATTCCAGTTTGCGCAGCGCTCCCCAGCCCTTGTAGCGCCGGCGCCAACTGGAAACCGGCGTCAGCCAGACTGCAAAGGTTTCGGCAAAATCCTCTGCCGGGTGCGATTGGGCATACCAGGACGGCAGGTGCAATACAAAATTGCGACTATTGGGTTTGGGGAGATAGGAGTCCGGATAGCGGGTGGCAAATGATCCGAACAGTTCCTGCCAACGGCGTCGATAATGAAGTCGATAGGCGGTATCGAAGGCATGACCGGCTTCGTGACGCAGAACCCGCATGAGTTTGGCCTCAGAGCCGCCCTCCACTTCCAGCATAAAACGCTGTTCCAGTTTACGCAGCCGGGGATGTGCCAGGTAGAACGGAATCGCGATACCGGGGACCCCGTCAGGTGAAAACCATTCTTCAGAAAGCCAGCAATGGGGACGAAATTTCAGGCCGCGCAGGTCCAGTTCGTCATACAGTCTCTGTATCCCGTCCTCCAGCCAGCTGCCCTTTATCTGGATGGGTAATTTCGCCAGCGCCATGTCCAGCAGTTGGTCGTCAGTCTTGCGATCCCAGCGAAACGGCATATCGTGCTCTTATACTCCAGCTGTGAATACCGGTAAGAATTCCGGATAGATGCGCAGAATAAGTACATTCCCGACGCAAGTCCATGCCCGCCAGACAGAGACTGACTCTGTCCCTGCCGGGACAAGTATTCTGGTCAAGTTTGGCGGAACAGTCTAAGCTTGCAGGCCATTGACGAATTAATGAACCCTTAAGTAGTTCATAACAGACTATTGGGTCAGACCGCTATCAATCAGGCCGGTATCTATGTCAAACGTACTTTATTGTTCTCTGCGTTATTTTCTGGTTCTGCCGTTGCTTTTACCGGTAGCTACAGGCCTCGCACAGGTTAATGAGATCAGGGCGATCGAAGATTCCGTGGTGAAGATCTATACGACGGCGGCGGCGCCGGATTATTTCACTCCCTGGCGCTTGCTGACCCCAAGACAAAGCAGCGGTTCCGGATCGGTAATTGACGGTTTCAAAATACTTACCAACGCCCATGTCATTGCCGATGCCAGTTACGTGCAGGCGCAAAAGTTCAATGATCCGGAAAGATATGCTGCACGTGTCGTGTTTGTTTCTCATGAGGCAGACCTGGCACTTCTTACCGTGGATGACCCGGATTTTTTTGCTGATACGGAAGCCCTGCCGCTTGGCGACCTGCCTAATCCACATGAGGAAGTGTCGGTCTTCGGCTATCCAATCGGTGGCAATACCCTGAGCATTACCAAAGGAATTCTTTCCCGGGTCGAGCATCAGATTTATGCCCACGCCAGCTCATTTCTGCTTGCTGGTCAGATCGATGCCGCGATTAATCCTGGCAACAGCGGTGGACCGGTAATCAAGGATGGCAAGGTCGTTGGCGTAGTCATGCAGGCCAACAGCGGTGGTCGAGCAGAAAATCTGGGTTATTTCGTGCCGCCGGATGTAATCGGTCATGTACTGCGGGATGCTGAGGATGGAATTCATCATGGCTTCCCGGATCTTGGATTTCGTACCCAGACACTGGATAGTCCGTCGGCCCGACGCGCCCATGGGCTGAACGATGGACAACGAGGGGTATTGGTAATCAAGGTGTTTGACGGTTCGCCAGCCGCCAACCTGTTGCAGGAGAACGATGTCATTCTCAAGGTTGACGAATATGCAGTGGCAGACGACGGCAGCATTCACGTCAATGAAGATGTTCGCACCAATTACAAGTATGCCATCGACCTGTACCAACCTGGTGATGACATCAATATCACCTATTCCCGCAAGGGTGTGGTCGACACTGCCACTTTGAAGGCAGCGGCAGCACAGGAAAGTTACAGCCTGGTCGCCGGCGAACAGTACGACCAGACGCCCGAGTACTATATTTACGGTGGCATCTTGTTCGTTCCGCTCAATATGAACCTCATCATGCGCTGGGGAACTGACTGGAGTCGAACGGCACCAGTGAATCTGCTGCAGGCACGCAATGAATGGAGTTCACCCGATCGGCGCGAACTGGTTGTAGCACTGCAGGTGCTGGCCGCCGAGGTCAATCTCGGATACCACGACTGGCGCAACTGGATTGTGGATTATATAAATGGAGAGCCAGTGCGGGATTTCGCTCACTTCGTGGAAGTATTGCGCAAAAATACTGATGAAAACGTGGTGTTTGAAAATTCCAGTGGCTATCAGATGATTATCAATCATCGCGATGCCCTGTCTCAGGAACGGGAGATTCTTACCCGATACCGAATCCCGACTTCCTATTCGCCAGGATTGTTCGACGAACTTTGCGGATCAAACTGCTAGAATCACCGCCTGAATTTTCTCCGGTCGGGGGGTCACAGGTACGGTGTCAGGCTTTCTAAGCATCCTTGTCAGCGCAGCCCTGGTGAATAACCTGGTGCTGGTGCAATTACTGGGCGTTTCATCCCTGTTTCGCGGTTTTGCCCGGATTGCCGATGCAGCCATCCTGGCCATGTTCACGGCTGTCGTGCTGATCGTTACCGCCCTGCTCAACTACCTGCTTTTCACTTTTGTGCTCACGCCATTGAATATTACGGCTTTGCAGCTTGTCAGCCTTGTCGTGATAACGGGAACCTGCACACTGGTGTTACAAAAGAAGCTGGCAGACTGGTTCCCCGGTTTAAGTCGCCATCATTTACTGACCCTGTTCATGGTTGCCGGCAACAGTGCAGTGGTAGGTGTATCCCTGTTGACTGTCCGCGCATCCTACAGCCTGTCGGAGACGATGGCTTATAGCCTGGGAGCGGCGTTGGGCTTTGGCGCAATACTCATTTTCTTTGCCGCTCTCCGGGAACGCCTTGCAACAAGTCCGGTGCCACCGCCATTCAAGGGACTTGCTATCGAGCTGATCAGCGCTGGCCTCGCCGCAATGGCGCTGCTGGGTCTGGCCGGAGTTATCTGACTCTTGAACGCGATCATCGACATGCTCTGGTTCCAGGTATCATTGGTGATATTGGTCCTTTGCGGGATTGCTTATCTGGTTCATCTACTGTTTGTACGGCTACTGTGCACAATCCGGAGTCCAGGGATTGAACTGATTCGTCAGGTCAATGCATTGTTGCCACAGACGCAATGTGGTCAATGCGGTTTCGCCGGCTGTCGTCCCTATGCCCGAGCGATCATCAATGGGACTGCGATCAATAAATGCCCGCCTGGAGGTCAGTCTGCAATCAATGCCCTGGCATCCCTGCTAAAGGTCACGCCGATGCCACTGGATCCTGCCCATGGTCAATTCGCTCCACGGCAGCTGGCGGTTATTCGCGAAGCCGAATGTATCGGTTGCACCAAGTGCATACAGGCCTGTCCGGTAGATGCAATTCTCGGTGCCGCGAAACAGATGCATACGGTTATAGCGGCAGAATGCACCGGCTGCGATCTGTGCGTGGAACCCTGCCCGGTGGATTGCATCGATATGGTCACCGCTGAGCCGCAGCGTCGTCCTCATTGGCCCTGTCCTGACTCGCTGGTCGGCATAACGACGATTCAAGGGAATATCGCCGCATGAATCGGAACAGTATGCCAGGTAAACCAGTGAAAGCGATCAAGTCCGTTCGCTTGCACGGTGGTATCAGACCACCGCCGTTCAAGACCCGCAGCCTGCGTTCTGTGATCATGGCAACACCGGTACCGGAACATTTGATTATTCCGCTGATTCAGTATGGCGGACAAATCGCCGCACCGGCAGTAGCGGTCGGTGACAAGGTTTTGAAAGGACAGGCCCTGACCCGGATTGACCTTGAAGGAATCTGTCCGATACACGCGCCGACATCGGGCACGATCGAGGCCATTGAACCGCTTCCGGTCGCGGATGAATTTACCACCTACCAGCCTTGCGTAGTACTGCGCAGTGACGGTGAAGACTGCTGGACAGCGCTTGACGCCTTGCCTGATTGGGATACTTCGCCGCCTGAAGATTTAATCAGCAGGATTCATCGAGCCGGTGTCATCGGCCTTGGTGGTGCCGGTTTCCCGCTGGCTAAAAAGCTGCACAGCTTGCAGGGCAGAAAGCTGGAGACGTTGATCATCAATGCGGTGGAATGCGAACCCTATATCTCCTGTGATCAGGCACTGGTACGCGCCCGCACTGCTGATCTGGTAAGCGGCATACAGATTCTGCGGTACATCACCGGCGCAACCCGCACCGTGATCGCAATTGGCAATAACAAAACCGATGCCATCGATGCGTTGCGTCAGCATCTGCCCAGGACTGAAATTCGACTAGTGACCGTACCGCCCGACTATCCGGCCGGCAGCGAAAAACAATTGATTCAGCGGATCGTCAGGCGCCAGCTGCCCAGAGATGCCTTGCCGGCTGATATTGGCGCCCTGGTGGTCAATGCAGGCACTGCCTACGCTGTGTTTCGGGCCATTGTACTGGGGCAACCACTTGTCTCGCGCATCACGACACTGTGCGGTGAAACCCTGGCAACGCCCAAGAATTTCGAAGCATTGATTGGCACACCGGTTTTCTTTCTGCTGGAACTGTGCGGCGTAGATTATCAACGACTTTCGCATTTGCTGTGCGGCGGATCGATTATGGGCCATACCGTGACTGACCTGAATGTCCCGCTGGACAAAACCACCAACTGCCTCATCGCCGGATCTGAACAGGAATTCCCGACGCTGCCTGAGCCCATGGAGTGCATTCGTTGCGGCTATTGTGCATCAGCCTGCCCGGTATCCCTGCAACCGCAATTGCTCTACCGGCATATTCGCGCCGGCGCACTGGAACAAGCAGAACAATCGGGCGTGCAGGATTGTATCGAATGCGGCGCCTGCAATTGGGTTTGTCCAAGCCATATTCCACTATTGCAATATTATCGATATGCGAAATATGAGCTTGAGTCCCTGGCGGCGCGGCGTCTTCAAAGTCAGCAGTGGCAGCAGCGGTTTGAGTTGCATCAATACCGCATGGCGCGAAAACACAAGAGCAAGCCTCAACAAAAACCGGATGACCGCATTGCCGGCGCTGACGCTGCAATTCCACAATTTGATCGTAATCAGGCGCGAATCGAAATTGCCGCCGCCGTGGAACGGGCCAGGGCGCGACGGGAAAACCTGATAGCCAGTTCTGCACAAGCCATTAACAGCCATGAGCCATTAACAGCCGTGAGGAAGACAAAGATTGAAAACCCTCACCAGTGATCGTTTGACTTTCAATAACAGATGCGCACCACATCAACACGGACCTAACGACACCGGTCGGATCATGTTGTGGGTTATCGCAGCATGTATACCTGCAATCATCACCGCCACCTGGTTTTTCGGTTACGGCATGCTGCTCAATATCCTGCAATGCGGCTTCTGGGCAGCGCTACTCGAAACAATAGTCGCTCGCTTGCGCCGGCAGGTCTGGAATGGATTGCTAAGAGACAATAGTGCCCTGGTCAGCGCAATTCTGCTGGGTATTTCACTGCCCCCCGGATCTGTCTGGTGGCTGGTATTGCTGGGAATGGTCTTCGCCCTGCTGGTAGCCAAGCATGCCTTTGGCGGTCTCGGACACAATCCGTTTAATCCGGCGATGTGCGGCTATGTCATGTTATTGCTCTCGTTCCCGCTGCAAATGACTGCCTGGCATATTCCCATGGCCGAAATTCGCTACGATCCACTGTTCAGCCCGCTGCAGTTTGAAAGTCTGACTACCAGTATCGCCCTGGCATTTCCTTTCCTGGCCCCGGGACCGGTTGCCGATTTTCGCGCCGTGGCCGACGGTCTGGTCATGGCCACTCCGCTGATCGAACAGAAGCTCGCGGGCAATAGCGCCGTGTTTGCGGCGCTGGACTCCGGTAATTCGCTGTTTTCCCGCAGTTCCGGTACCGGCTGGGAGCTGATCAACCTGGGATTTCTGCTTGGCGGTCTGTTGTTGCTGTTCAGAAAAATTATCAGCTGGCATATACCGGTCAGCGTCATCGCTGCCGTAGCGGTAATGTCCATCCTGTTTTACAGCGACAAAAGCATGAATGTGGTGGGCTCAACCTACCTGCACCTGTTTGGCAGTGCGACGATGATAGGCGCCTTTTTTATTGCCACCGACCCGGTTAGCGCCGCGACCACACCGGTGGGCAAAATTGTCTACGGTCTGTTGATCGGCGGCGTGATTTACTGGATTCGCGTCTGGGGCAGCTATCTTGATGCCGTGGCTTTTGCCGTGCTGGTGGGTAATTTTTGTGCTCCGCTTATCGACCAACTGACCTTGCCGCGCATTTACGGACATTACCGCAGGACAGGTCCATGGAAGTAACCACCGCACAGACCGCTGCCGCCAGCGGTCTTTGGCATAACAATAGTGTACTGGTTCAGATTACCGGGCTCAGCCCCCTGCTGGCGCTAACAACTACTGCCACTACCGCTCTTGGACTGGGTTTGGCTACCGCGCTGGTCACAGTAAGCGCGTGCATTACCTGTTCTTTGCTGCGCGCCTGGCTGCCCGAGCAATGGCGTCTCGTGTATTACCTTGCCATTGTGGCGTTTTTCACGACCGTCATCGGCCTCATCCTGGAAATGAGTTTCTACCCTTTGCATCGGCAACTGGGAATTTACCTGCCGCTGATTTGTGCCAACGGCGCCATCCTGCTGCGCATGGAAACGTTTTCCAGACACCACCGGCTACTCCCGTCGCTGCAAGATGCGCTTGCAACCGCGCTGGGTTTTCTATGGCTGATTGTCTTGCTGGGGGCATTGCGAGAGCTGACTGCCTATGGCACGGTGTTCGCGCATCTGGATCTGTTGAAGCCGGGCAGGGTCGATCAATATGCCGAGCCCGGCAGTGCTTCTTTCAGATTCAGTGTATTGCAGCCGGGCGCACTGATAATTCTTGGTTTATTGGTGGCGGGCCTGAATCTGCTCAATCGCCGGCGGTCTGCAACAAAAACTGTTGCTGCAGCAAATCTGGTCAGGATCAAACGAGTACGGGTGACCGGCAGACCATGAACAAGCTCAAGCGTGCCGAAATTTTTCGCCGCCTGAAACAGGCAAACCCGGCACCGACTACCGAACTCGAATTCAGGTCCACGTTTGAACTGCTGGTTTCTGTCATCCTGTCAGCCCAGGCCACGGATGTCAGTGTCAACAAGGCTACGCGCATACTTTACCAGGCAGCCAATACGCCAGAGGCTATCCATGCGCTGGGTGTAGAGGGACTCAAGCACTACATCAGAAGTATCGGTCTCTACAACACCAAGGCGCAAAACATCATCAAAACCTGTCAGTTATTGATTGAGAAACACAATTCCGAAGTACCTGCTTCACGAGATGCACTGCAGGCTTTGCCAGGGGTTGGCCGCAAGACCGCCAATGTCGTCCTGAATACCGCGTTTCGCCAACCGGCGATGGCGGTCGACACGCATATTTTCCGCGTTTCCAATCGAACCGGTATTGCACCGGGAAAGAATGTAGTGGAAGTGGAAAAGCGTCTGGTAAAACTGGTGCCCGAGGAATATCTGCTGGATGCCCATCACTGGCTGATTCTGCATGGTCGTTATATCTGCGTGGCACGCCGGCCAAAATGCGATGCCTGTGTAATTGAAGATCTGTGCGAATACAAACACAAGGCGACTACTGCAGACTGACAGTGATCGATCAGGCTCTCATCAACCAGGTGCAGGCTTACCGAACCCACCTGCGCCTGGTGTTACGTTATTTGCGGCCCTTGTTGGCAGCGATTCGCATGCGCAGAGCATTCAGCTTGATGAAGCCGCCCGCATCCTGCTGGTTATAGGCACCGGCGTCATCTTCAAAGGTCGCAATCTTCACATCGAACAGTGAATCTTTGGATTCCCTGCCGACGACAATGACATTGCCCTTGTACAATTTCACCCGCACCCGGCCGTTGACATACTGCTGGGTGTAATCGATCAGGGTCTGCAGCGCCTTGCGCTCCGGTGACCACCAGTAACCGTTGTAGATCAGTTCTGCATAGCGAGGCATCAAATCATCTTTCAGGTGCGCCAGCTCCCGGTCGAGAGTTATGGATTCAATGGCACGATGCGCCTTCAGCATCACAGTACCGCCCGGCGTTTCATAACAACCGCGCGACTTCATGCCCACATAGCGATTCTCGACGATATCAACGCGACCAACACCATTGGCCCCGGCCACCTGATTCAGGTGTGCCAGGATGGCAGCAGGAGACATATTCTTCCCATCTACCGCCACTACATCACCGTTTGCATATTCCAGTTCCAGATAAACGGGTTTATCCGGCGCGACCTCGGGAGACACAGTCCATAACCACATGGACTCTTCCGGTTCCGCAGCGGGATCTTCCAGCACGTCCCCCTCATAGGAGATATGCAGCAGATTGGCATCCATCGAGTACGGCGATTTGCTGCCGCGCTTTTTCTCCACCGCAATACCGTGTTTTTCACAATAGGCCAGCAAGGTATCGCGGGAGGTCAGGTCCCACTCGCGCCATGGCGCTATCACCTTGATGCCTGGACTCAGTGCATAGGCGCCAAGTTCAAAGCGCACCTGGTCATTGCCCTTGCCGGTCGCACCATGGGCGATTGCATCGGCGCCGGTTTGATGTGCTATTTCCACCAGGCGTTTGGCGATCAACGGTCGGGCAATGGAAGTCCCGAGCAGATACTCGCCTTCATAAATCGTATTGGCGCGAAACATGGGATTGACGAAATCGCGAACGAACTCTTCCCTGAGATCTTCGATATAAATCTCCTTGATGCCCAGCGCCTGGGCTTTGGACCGGGCTGGTTCGACTTCGCCGCCCTGCCCCAGGTCCGCAGTAAAGGTCACCACTTCGCAGCGGTAATTTTCCTGTAACCATTTGGCGATGACGGAAGTATCCAGGCCGCCGGAATAGGCCAGAACGATTTTATTGATCTGCGACATCGAACACCTCGGTACAAGCTTTAAGTTACTGAATCAAAAGGATCACCGGCATGCCTGGGGTCTTAACGTGAGAACCTGACAGGCAGAACCCGATATAAAAAAGACGCGTATTGTAGTCCTTAATTCGGTCAATTTCGAAGTGGAAAATCTGTTGCCGGTTCAAGCTTCCGGGAAGTTTTAGCCCGGGTCGGATGCTGAACCCGCTGCGGCCCATCCTCAGATACCGACGAGACTGCGGTTTGCCACTATGGTGTTCACCCAACAGGTCGATAAGGATCAGTTAGCTGACGATGTTGCTGCGACATTACCGTTTCGCAACAAGCTTGTAATTCCCGTGTCATATTGTCATGTTTTTGTCACATAGATGAAATATAGTCCGGCGCTGGTTTTCCCTGATCCCGCCCTCGAGCAAACGGAGAGAGCTCTATGAAAAATGCAATAAAGTTGATGGTCCTTGGCATCACTGCCCTCGGTGCCGGGCAATACACCCTGGCTGCCGAAAACATGCCCAGTATAAGTTTCAGCGGTCGTATCCAGGCTGATGCCACTTACTATGATGGCGGGAAGTTTCCCTATCAGGATGGCAGCGAAGCAAGACGCCTGCGTGCCGGCTTCGCGGGTGATCTGGCGGAAAACTGGGAATACAAGCTTGAGTATGATTTTGCGCCGGATGACCCGGAAGTCAAAGACATCTATTTCCGATATACCGGTTTCGAAAATACCCGCATCACGATTGGCAACTTCAAGGTTTTTTCCAGCCTCGATGAATTGACCAGCTCCAATAATATGACTTTTACCGAGCGCGGCCTTCCCAATGCGCTGGTCTCCACCCGACGAACCGCTATTGGCTACCAGACCTGGAGCGACCGCTTCAGTTTCGCCGCAGCAGCTTATAGTCACGAAGCTAACAATCTGGACCGGGGAACAGGAGCATCTGCGCGTTTCGCCTATCGCCCTGACATGGGCGAAGGAAGACTGCTACACCTGGGCATCAACTTTGCCATTGAGCAGCCTGACGCAGATGAATTACGCCTGCGTACGCGTCCGGAAGCACATCAGGACAGTCATCGCCTCATCGATACCGGCACCTTGATCAATGTGGACGAGACTACCAAGTTGGGCCTCGAAGCTGCCTATGTAGGCGAGCGATTTTCTGCCCAGGGGGAATTTATCCGCAAGAGTCTGGATCGTGACGGAGCCGCCGATCTGAGTTTCGATGGTTATTATGCCCAGCTCAGTTACTTCCTTACCGACGATACGCGCGCCTACAGCAACTCTGATGCAATCTTTGGCACCATCGTACCCTCAAACGAAAGTGGTGCCTGGGAAATAGCAGCGCGATTCAGCAATCTGAACCTGAATGACGGCCTGATACCCGGCGGTGAAGCCGAAGCCTTCACCTTTGCGATCAATTACTATATGACCAGGGATCTGCGCTTCCAGGCCAACTACATCATGACCGACTCGGATCGCAGTGCCGGCGGCGATGACCCGAATGCGCTGCAACTGCGGGTACGATTTACCTGGTAGGTTTTTGTTCGGCCTGCGGACCGGAGTCCGCAGGCCGGAAAGCCGATTTTCGAACCGGGCGGTTATTACGTTACAATACCGCGCCACCTTCATGAGAACCGGTATCTGATG
Source organism: Pseudohongiellaceae bacterium (assembly GCA_040902165.1). GTDB lineage: Bacteria > Pseudomonadota > Gammaproteobacteria > Pseudomonadales > Pseudohongiellaceae > NORP240. The sequence goes on along the minus strand of JBBDXV010000306.1, from coordinate 7,168 downwards.
AGTTCCCCCCGTATTACCCTGACCCGTCCTGATGACTGGCATGTACATCTGCGGGACGGTAAATTTCTGACCGCTACGGTTTCCCATACTGCGCGTTATTTCCAGCGCGCGATCATCATGCCCAACCTGGCACCACCGGTTACTACGGTAACCGCAGCGATCGCCTATCGCGAACGCATCCTGGCCCAGGTACCGATGGGCAGATCCTTCGAACCACTGATGTCGCTCTATTTGACCGATACTCTGGCAGCCAGCGAAATTCGAAAGGCGAAGGAAAGCAATCTGGTTTTTGCTGTCAAATATTATCCTGCCGGTGCCACCACCAATTCCGCAAGCGCCGTTACGGCAATTGAAAGAGTGTATCCGGCACTTGAATGCATGGCCGATCTCGGCATGCCGCTGTTGCTGCACGGGGAAGTTACCGACAGCAACACTGACCTCTTTGATCGTGAAGCGATCTTTATCGAAAGAATTCTGGCGCCGTTGCGGAAACGCTATCCGGAATTGCCAATGGTACTGGAACATATCACCACCGCCGACGCGGTGGATTACGTCAACGCACAGGACGACAAACTGGCCGCTACCATTACTGCCCATCACCTGCTTCTGAATCGCAATCATATGCTGGCGGGCGGGATCAGACCTCACCTGTATTGCCTGCCGGTACTCAAACGCAAGCAACACCAGCAGTCACTGATTACTGCGGCCACGTCTGGCAGCAGCAAATTCTTTCTCGGCACTGATACCGCACCCCATGCCCGCAACACCAAGGAAACCGGTTGTGGATGCGCCGGTATTTTTACCGCGCATGCCGCGCTGGAGTTGTATGCTGAAGTTTTTGAACAGGCCGGGGCACTGGACAAACTGGAAGCCTTCGCTTCCTTCTACGGTCCGGATTTTTACGGACTGCCACGCAACAGGGACACTATCACATTGGAAAAATCCGACTGGCAGGTACCGCAACAATATCCTTTTGGTGAAGAAACCGTCGTCCCTCTGCGCGCCGGAGAAACAATCCGCTGGAAGCTGGTCTGATGGCACTGGGTAACGATGAAGAGCAGGAAGAAAGTCTGCTATGCCAGCGCTTTCGCACCTATCTGCCGGTTGTAGTCGATATTGAGACTGGTGGTTTCAATTCCCGCACTGATGCCGTTCTGGAAATAGCAGCGGTACTGCTGAACATGAACAACAAAGGACGCCTCGAAATCGAACAGACCTTTTTTCACCGGATCATTCCATTTGAGGGATCAAATATCGAAGACGCGGCGTTGAAATTTACCGGCATCGATCCTTATCACCCCTTGCGTATTGCACGTCCGGAAAAAGATGTGTTCAGCGCCATGTTCAAACTGATACGGGATCACATGAAAGCCCATGTCTGCAAACGCGCAATCCTGGTAGCGCATAACTCGCATTTTGATCATGGTTTTATCAACGCCGCTTCAGACCGTCACGGGCTCAAGCGCAATCCGTTCCATCCGTTTTCCAGTTTTGATACCGCCACCCTGAGCGGCCTTGCCTATGGTCAGACTGTGTTGTCACGTGCCTGCGAAGCAGCCGGCATCGAGTTTGACAATCGTTCGGCCCACTCGGCCCGATACGATGCGGAAAAGACCGCCGAGCTGTTCTGCCATATTGTCAACAAGTGGCAGGATCTCGGCGGCTGGCCGGTTTAAATAATCCATCCGTTTTCCACAACGCACCGCGGTCGCCACTTTCACCCGGCCATCCTTTCGCCGGTTTTTTATTGAGTTCGGATCAGGGCGCTGAGCTATCAGCGGCGGGGGGTCCAGCCTTGTCGATGAGTTCCTTGAGTTCACCCTTTTCATACATCTCGGTCATGATGTCACAACCGCCTACCAGTTCCCCGTCCACAAAAAGTTGTGGAAAAGTTGGCCAATTGGCGATTTTGGGTAATGTGGCGCGGATATCAGGATTACTCAGAATATCCACATAGGCGAACTTCTTGCCGCAGGACATCAGCATCTGCGTCGCGCGAGCAGAGAAACCGCACATGGGTTGTTCCGGATTGCCCTTCATGTACAACAATATACTGTGGGAGCTTATCTGGTTCTTGATAGTGTCTTCGACGCTCATGAAATTCACCGACAATGAATGGGGTCAAGCATTTGTGGAGAGGTACATTGGTAGAATGGCATATTTACAAAGACGTGCATTCTACACGCAGGCTTACAAACTGTCAGCACCGTGACCACCACCGCCGGGCGTATGCACTTCAAGACGATCACCCGGTTTTACCTTGAAGTTGCATTTTCCCGGGAGAATTTTGCCGTTGAGCAGATTGACTCCGGGCTTGCCGTCATCTCCTCCCAGGTATCCGGGTGGCGCCAGTCGACGCCGCTCGGTCAGCAAGGTCACGTGCGCGGTGTCGAGAAATTCATATTCCCTGATCACGCCGCAACCTCCGTGATGCAATCCTGCTCCGCCCGACCCGTAACGCAGCTGGTAACGGCGAACCCGCAATGGATAATGCATCTCCACACTTTCGACCGGGGTATTGAGCGTATTGGTCATATGCGTATGCACAGCATCCAGACCATCGAAATGTGGTCCCGCTCCCATTCCCCCCGCCAAGGTTTCATAGTAATCCCAACGCGTACCGGTCAGTCTGTTGATATGGCCCATGGCAATATTGTTCATGCTGCCCTGACTGGCGGCGGGGATTTTTTCCGGCAGGGCCTGGGCCAGCGCGCCAAAAATTACATCCACCAGTCGGGTTGATGTCTCTACATTGCCGGCAGCCACTGCAGCAGGTCTCTGCGCATCGACGATAGACCCTGGCCGGGTTACAAGCTTGATACGTCGGAAGGCACCAGCGCAGGCTGGCGTTGCTTCGTCCATAAGGCATCGAAACGCATAAAAAGCTGCTGCTGCAGTAACCGGTATCGGACAATTCAGATTGCCGGGAACCTGGTCAGAAGACGCGGTGAAATCAAGAATCACAGCTTGAGGTCCTGCCTCAAGACGCAATACCAGCGGAACATTGACCAGATCAAAGCCGTCATCATCAAGAAAATCCGTACAAAAATATTCACCGGGAGAAAGCTGCTGCAATGCGTTGAGCGCCAATCGTTCAGCGTAATTATTCAGCTCGACCAGGCTGTGTCGGAAAGCCGAATAGCCCATGCCAAGAATCAATTCCGCCAGCCGCCGAACACCCGCCCGGTTGGCACTTGCCTGCGCGGCGAAATCCGGATCAAGGCCGTCTTTGTGTGTCATCCCCAGGAGCTGTATTGCCCCGGCTTGCAATTGATCATTTCTGAACAACAAGGTCGGCGGGATGATCAGCCCCTCCTCGTCCAGAGATCGTGACATCGGCATGGACCCCGGGGAGTCACCGCCGATATCGGCATGGTGGGCGCGATTGGCAACGTAGGCGACCGGCTTTGCAGAATCAGAAATGAAGACCGGGTTGATCAAGGTGATATCCGGCAGATGAGTACCGCCAGAAAACGGATCGTTGATGATCAGGATGTCACCATCCTGCCAGGCAATATTCTTGACCAGCGATCCCATTGCGAAAGCCATGCTGCCCAGATGCACAGGAATATGCGCAGCCTGAGCACTTAATTCTCCCGCAGCATCAAACACCGCACAGGAATAATCCAGCCGGTCTTTGATATTGGGTGAGAAAGCCGTGCGCCGCAGTACCGTCCCCATCTCATCGCATACCGCAGTCATACGGCTGGAAAACAGGTTAAGTTCAATGGGATTCATAGTCTGGACTGACAAGGCGGGCTCACCATATTGGCACTGTATCCCAGGCCTATACCGGATTCAAACAAGTGATTGCCCTGGCTTACAAACCTGCGGTATGCTTGCCGCCTTCACGAGGTGGCAGCTGCTGCCTTTTTCGTTTTCTGGCTACGCAAAAATCTGCAAACTTTTATTGCCACAACACCTGGCCCGTGGTTTCAGCCAGACGGGAAGAATTTTCTTTTTCAGGGTGACTGGAGGAACTGGAATGACCTGTCAGCATTTCCTGACCTTGTTGGATCTGCCAGCCAATGATGTCAAATCAATCGTCCGGCGCGCTATCGAATTGAAAAACAATCCCGGTCTGTCGGCTGCGGTCATGCGTGGCCGCACGCTCGCCCTGATTTTTGACAAGTCGTCCACACGCACTCGCGTCGCTTTTGAAGTGGCTATGACCCAGCTCGGCGGCGATTCGATTTTCCTGTCCAGCAAGGACTCCCAACTTGGGCGCGGGGAATCTGCCGAAGACAGCGCAAGGGTTATTTCACGCATGGTGGATATCATCGCGATTCGAACTTTCGCCCAGTCCACGCTTGAGAGCTTTGCCCGTTATTCAAAAGTGCCGGTGATCAATGCGCTGAGCGATTCATTTCATCCCTGTCAGCTGTTGGCAGACATGCAGACTTTTGCGGAACACCGGGGCGACATCAGCGGCAAAACGGTGGCCTGGATAGGAGACGGCAATAACATGTGTCAATCCTATATGAATGCTGCGGTGGTATTCGATTTTGAGCTGAAGATTGCCTGCCCGGTCGGATTTGATCCTGATGCTGATCTACTGGACCGCCACAAGCTGAGAGTCAGCCTGCAACGGGACCCGGCTGCTGCCGTCAGCGGCGCCGATCTGGTAGTGACTGATGTCTTCGCGTCGATGGGCCAGGAACAGGAACAGGAACAGCGACTGCAAAGTTTCACCGGCTTCCAGGTCAACCATGCACTGATGGCCAGGGCCAACAAGGGAGCCCTGTTTATGCATTGTTTGCCCGCGCATCGCGGCGAAGAGGTCAGTAGCGAATTAATGGATGATCCGGCCAGTGTGGTCTGGGATGAGGCGGAAAATCGGATGCATTCCCAGAAGGCCTTGCTGGAATTTCTCTGCCAGGACTGACTACTATATATTGTGGTGGCTAACGACGGGATTCTGGCCCGTTATTAGTGCGAATTACCTGGTTTCCAGGACCAGTATCAAGGGACCGCCCTGCCACTTCCCGGTGTTTCTCCGGCCACTTCGACCGCTTCATGCATCACCTTGTTCCAGCTACAGTTTATTCACATGTTATGCACAAAATGTGCACAAAAAAACTGCTTGCAATGAACTCCCAACAACATTATCTTGTGGCCTACGGTTTACAGCTTGTCTATATGTTGTGTTGACCTAGTGTAAATCAAGGGTTTCTTCATTTGCCGTTCCGGGGCCAGAAAGCAGGGTGGACCTGGCGGGTTAGAAGCAATGCTTCCCAAAAACAAGCAAAAACAAGAAAGTCACTTGAGCTGACACTTTCGACATTTCCGGTCTTCCGGTGGTTAAATCTTTAACGTTTTTCAGGGCTTGGATGCCGGCTGAAAAAAAGAATTAAAGTCCCGCCGCAAAAACACAATATATAGTACATGGCTCGCGAACACTGGCTGACCAAAGGCCGTCAGAAGCTGAGGTAGCCGGAGCCAATTCTGCTGGCTAGAACCCGTCAAGGTATTCATGCCGCCCCACACCGGGGTAAGTGACTGTTGTCACTCTGGGGTTTGCAGCCAGTTCACGAATCATACACGAGCACACAAGTACAAAAGCTGAAGCTAAACCAACAAGACGCACGACGAATAACAGAAAAAACAAGAGTCAGCAGAACAGATTCCGGAGAATAAAATGCACACTGAAGTTCACTCAGAAGGCGACAACTTAATGTCGACGACCGCAGGACCAAAACCAGGTACTTCCTCGATTTCCGCCACCGCACCGGGTCAGTTACGGGTTATCAAACGCAATGGTGCCGTAGTTCCCTACGACGAAGCCAAGATCGCAGTCGCGATCACCAAAGCCTATCTGGCCGTGGAGGGAGGCAATGCTGCCGCCTCGACGCGCATCCATGAATCTGTCGCCCAGCTGGGTCGTCAGATCACCGTGATTTTCAAACGCCGTATGCCGTCCGGCGGCACAATTCATATTGAAGACATTCAGGACCAGGTGGAATTGGCGCTGATGCGTACTGGTGAACACAAGGTAGCGCGCAGCTATGTGATCTATCGTGCCGACCATGCCCGTCTGCGGGAACAGAAGAAACAGCAGGCACCCAGACACTCTGAATATACAGTGACGTATGAAGACGGCACCCAGGGACCGCTGGATACCGATCGACTGCAAACGGTAATCCAGGAAGCCTGCGAAGGACTGACCGATGTGTCAGCCGATGAGATCTACCGGGAAACCCTGAAAAACCTTTATTCCGGTGTGAAACTGGAGGATGTCCGCACCTCCCTGGTAATGACCGCCCGCACCATGGTGGAAAAAGATCCTAACTACTCGTATGTAACAGCAAGATTGTTGCTGGACACGTTGCGGTCTGAAGCGCTTGGTTTTCTGGGTGTTACCGACAAGGCCACCCAGTCTGAAATGCACTACCGCTATCCTCAGGTGTTGCGCCCCTATATAGAAAAGGGAGTGGAACTGGGTCTGTTGTCTGAACATCTACTGGGCTATGACCTGGATCTTCTTAGCCAGGCATTGAAGGCGGAACGGGATCAGCAATTTACCTACCTGGGTCTGCAAACCCTTTACGATCGTTATTTCATTCACAGTGAAGGTGTTCGTTTCGAGCTACCACAGGTGTTTTTCATGCGCGTGGCCATGGGCCTGGCCTCCAATGAGGAAAATCGTGAAGCCCGCGCAATCGAGTTCTATGACCTGATCTCAAGTTTCGATTACATGGTCTCAACACCGCAGCTGTTCAATGCCGGTACTTTGCGCCCGCAACTGTCGTCCTGCTTCCTGACCACGGTACCGGATGATCTGTACGGCATTTATACGGCAATTCGCGATAATGCAATGCTGTCCAAGTGGGCCGGTGGCCTGGGCAACGACTGGACCCAGGTACGTGCGTTAGGAGCCTATATCAAGGGCACCAACGGCAAATCCCAGGGCGTCGTGCCTTTTTTGAAAGTGGTAAATGACACGGCTGTGGCGGTGAACCAGGGTGGCAAACGCAAGGGTGCGGTGTGTTCCTATCTCGAGACCTGGCATCTGGATATCGAAGAGTTCCTGGAATTGCGCAAGAATACCGGTGACGACCGGCGTCGCGCCCATGACATGAATACTGCCAACTGGATCCCCGACCTGTTCATGAAACGGGTGTTTAACGATCAGGAATGGACCTTGTTTTCACCGAATAATGTACCGCAA
>JBBDXV010000305.1:1157-3016 GCA_040902165.1 Pseudohongiellaceae bacterium | reverse complement strand
ATGATGCCCGTGGCACCACCATTACCATAGATCCGGTGAGTGGTGATCCGGTGGACGCGGTGCCGCCCCTGGTGAGATCGAGAAGCACTGAAGCAGGCTTCCGTACCGCGGCACTGCCGAACACCCAGCTTTCTGCCTCGATGTTTACCCTCAAGCTGGATTCGGAACTGGTCTATGTCGGTGACGCCGGTGCAACCGAAGCGCTGGGCGGCAGCAAACGTCGCGGTATCGAGCTGGGCATGATGCATGCCCCCAATGAATGGTTGCTGCTGGATGCCGACGTCACCTTTACCCGCTCGCGATTTACCGGTGTGGGTGGCGATGATCGCATCCCACTGGCAGTGGATCGTACTGCCTCGCTGGGCATCATTGTCGACGATCTGAACAACTTCAGCGGCGGCCTGCGTTTCCGTTACCTGGGCGAGGCGCCTTTGATTGAAGACAATTCAGTGAAATCCGACGCGACCTTGCTGGTCAATCTCGAGACCTCGTATCAGATCAATCCCCGCTGGAGCATCAGCCTGGAAGTGCTGAACCTGTTCGACAGTGATGATTTTGATATCACCTATTTCTACGAGTCACAGCTGGCCAATGAGCCGGACCCGGTAGAAGATATCCATTTCCATCCGGTTGAACCGCGAGCCTTCAGGCTCAGCATCAGCGGCAGTTTCTGAGGTAGAGAGGTAGCGAGGGAGGTAGGGAGGTAGGGACACTTATTAGTTAATAAGTTAAGTCGATCTGACAAAGCCGCAACTCAGAATGTGAACTTAACTTATTAACTAATAAGTGTCCCTACCTCCTGTCCCTACCTCCCCCTACTTCCTTTCGAAGATTGCAAATCAGTTTAGTCGGCGCAACAATGAACCAGGAAGGGGGGAAATTACATCCACCCTCAAACTGGACTCATTGATGCATCAACACGACCCTGAACAGCACACAAATTCCGCCGACGCATCGTCCCATACCGATACACCGTTGAAAGACCCGGTCTGCGGCATGACGGTCAAACCGGACTCACCCCATCATTTTGTCTATCAGGGACAGGATTTTTATTTCTGTAGTGGCGGTTGCCTGCAGAAATTTTCTGCTGACCCAGGCAAGTATCTCGCGCCGCAACCCCCGCCCACAGCCGCCGACTCTATCGCCTGGTATACCTGTCCGATGCACCCGGAGGTTCGCAAGCAGGGTCCCGGCGTCTGCCCCAAATGCGGTATGGCACTGGAACCTGAGGCCCCTTCTCTGGACGAAGGAGAAAACCCGGAACTGATCGATTTCAGACGGCGCTTCTGGATAAGCCTGCCGTTTTCATTCGCAGTACTTTTTATCGCGATGTTCGGCCACGGACGTAACTGGCTGCCCCATGGCTGGCAACCCTGGGTGGAACTGCTACTGGCAACGCCGGTGGTGTTGTGGGCCGGGCTGCCGTTTTTCATTCGCGGTGTGCAATCGGTTATCAATCGCAGCCCCAATATGTGGACGCTGATTGGATTGGGGACCGGCTGTGCCTACATCTACAGCGTCGTGGCGACGGTAGCACCTGGTATTTTCCCTGATTCATTTGTGATGAACGGCCAGGTCGCTGTTTATTACGAAGCTGCCGCGGTGATTATCTCGCTGACCCTGATGGGCCAACTGTTTGAGCTGAAAGCGAGGGCGCAAACGTCTGCCGCCATCAAGGCATTGATGCAACTTGCACCGAAGACGGCATTGAGAATTGAAAAAGACGGCAGCGAGAAAGAAGTCCCTATTGAGCATATTCATGTCGGCGACCGTCTGCGCGTACGCCCCGGCGAAAAAGTACCGGTGGATGGCGTGGTCGAGGAAGGCCGTAGCTCAGTAGATGAGTCGATGCTGACCGG
>JBBDXV010000305.1:0-1057 GCA_040902165.1 Pseudohongiellaceae bacterium | reverse complement strand
CTGGCCACGCCGATGTCGATCATGGTCGCGACCGGCAAGGCCGCATCAAGAGGAATATTGTTTCGTGATGCCGCAGCCATAGAATCATTGCGAGAAGTGGACACTCTGGTGGTGGACAAGACCGGCACGCTGACCCTCGGGCGACCGGAATTCAGGGAAGTGGTGCCGGCAGGCGGGTTCACTGCCGATGAGGTGCTGGGTCTGGCTGCGAGTCTGGATCAGGGCAGTGAGCATCCACTGGCCAAAGCCATCGTAACCGCTGCCCGCGAACAGCAGATTAGCCTTTCAGAAGTGACAGATTTTGAGTCAGCCTCCGGCATCGGCGTGACTGGCGCGCTGAATGGCCGGCATCTTGCACTGGGTAATACCGTCTTGATGAAAAATCACGGCACTGACGTCAGCGCCATCGCGCAGCAGGCCGATCAATTACGAAACGAAGGAGCCAGCGTGGTGTTTCTGTCTGTGGACGGCAAGCTTGCCGGTTTACTGGCGGTGGCTGACCCGATCAAACCTTCTACTGCCGAAGCACTGCGTCACCTGCGTGACAGCGGATTACGCATTGTTATGGCGACGGGAGACGGAGAGCTGACTGCCCGCGCGGTCGCCAGGACATTACAGATAGACGAAGTACATAGCGAGGTGACGCCAGCGGCCAAACTGGATCTCATCGCGCGCCTGCAAGCCGGGGGTCACAGAGTGGCCATGGCCGGTGACGGAATCAATGATGCCCCGGCCTTGGCCAAGGCGAATGTCGGTATCGCAATGGGTACCGGCACCGACGTGGCGATGAGCAGTGCACAGCTGACCCTGGTCAAGGGCGATCTGCGCGGCATCGCCCAGGCACGTCTGATATCCGAGCAAACTGTGGGTAATATGCGCCAGAATCTGGCTTTCGCGTTTCTCTACAACAGTATAGGTGTGCCGATCGCCGGCGGATTGTTGTATCCTGCCTTCGGCCTGCTGCTGTCGCCGATGATCGCCGCGCTGACCATGAGCTTGAGTTCAGTATCAGTAGTCAGCAACGCATTACGCCTACGCTACCTGAAATAAATTTTCA
>JBBDXV010000304.1:1263-3032 GCA_040902165.1 Pseudohongiellaceae bacterium | reverse complement strand
TCAAGTTTAGCGCCGAGTGCAATCAGCAATCTTAATCTGGATCGTATTTCTGCCTTCCCGGCGGTGTTAGCGGACGTGGAAACTATTGGCCCACCGAAGCGCTGGCACAGCTCACTGACCAACGGATGATCACTTATTCTTACTGCCACCGAGGTATGCGCACCTTTGATCAACATTGGAATCCAGTTGTCCGGGTCCGGAATCAGCCAGGTTCTGGGACTTGGCCACGCTTTATCAAGTTGGTCCTGTTGCGGGCGGGAGAGGTTTTTGTAAATCGGGAAAATTTGGTCGACTGAGGCGGCTACCAGGATCAATCCTTTTCCCACGGGGCGTTTCTTGATTGACAGCAAACGCAGGACGGCATTTTGATTCCACGGATCACAACCAAGTCCCCACACTGCTTCTGTGGGATAGGCGATCACTCCACCTTGCTGAAGGCAATGGGAAGCTATACTGATCTTCAGGCTGTTCAACTGCTAACGGCTACAGGAGACCCTGGATCGCCTGATCCTGCTCCTTTACTTTCCTGGCATTTTGTTCCCGGTCCAGATTCAACCTGGTCGCTAACTCCTTGTCATTGAGCGCGAGAATCTGGGCGGCCAGATATGCCGCATTTTTCGCGCCGGTTTTCCCGATAGCGACTGTCGCCACCGGGATCCCGGCAGGCATCTGCACCGTGGAAAGGAGGGAGTCCATGCCTTGCAAGGGACCAGAATCGATCGGAACCCCTATAACCGGCTTCAACGTATGTGCCGCAGTTGCGCCAGCCAAATGCGCTGCCAGTCCTGCGCCACAAATGAACACCTGGCAACCTCTGGAATCTGCATCAGCTATATATTGCTGTGTATTCGCCGGGGTTCGATGCGCTGAAGTGATTTTTACTTCGTAATTGATCTGCAACGCCTTGAAAACCTCGGTTGCTCCCTGCATAACTTCCAGATCTGATTTGGACCCCATCAGGATTGCAACAAATACCTTTGTCATGGCTTGTAGGCCTCATTGCATACGAAACGGGCAAACTACATGAGAGAAGTTATGGATGCAAGCCTGTCAGACAAGCCGACGAATGTACCCATTCTGACGCTCAATAATTCCCTTCAATTCCAGATCCAGCAGTGCAGTTTGCAAATCCCCCAAGGTCAGTTGTGTGCGTTGCTGCAGCACATCAGGATGGCAGCTTTCAAATCCTACCGCCTCCAACAACTCCCTGTGCTCTGTCTGAATGCCGGCCTCAGTTTTCCTGACAGAGTTCGATAATCTGTTTGCATTGTGGTTCAGCTGCAGCTGGACCAGAGGTACCAGCTCTTCAAGGATATCCTCGGTCGATTCCACCAGTTTTGCGCCATTTCTTATCAATGCGTGACAACCGCGTGATCCGGGACTGGAGATGGCACCGGGAACGGCAAATACTTCGCGGTTTTGTTCAATTGCCGTGCGAGCAGTGATCAATGAGCCGCTTCGCAGTGTTGCCTCAACGACCATTATTCCGACACTCATCCCGCTGATAATGCGATTGCGTTGGGGGAAGTGTGAGGGATGAGGAGGGCTGTGTAAGGGAAATTCGCTGATCAGCGCGCCGTTCTCCCGGATTCGCTCGGCCAGCTTGAGATTCTCTTGTGGATATACCTGATCTATTCCGGTACCGAGCACCGCGACTGTCATGCCATTGCCGGCCAACGCGCCCAGGTGAGCTTCAGAATCTATTCCCCGTGCCAGACCACTAGTGATGCACAGTCCAGCCATGCTCAACTCCCTTGCCAGCCAGAAGG
>JBBDXV010000304.1:0-1163 GCA_040902165.1 Pseudohongiellaceae bacterium | reverse complement strand
GTCGTTCAGGGGTTGGTGATGATATCGCCTACCTCAGTTGGTTCAGTTATAGACAGGATTAACGCGTAACTCAACTTTTCGAAGGTACGGTATACCAGCAATGTTCCTATTTCCTTGTTCGGTAACTGCAATCGATCACGGGTGAAATAATCCTTCAATTGATCTGTGATGCTTTTGCGGGATCGGCCTTCACTGTCCAGGATTCGATCACCGGTTTGCTGGATGGACAATATGTCTCCTTCGGCCAGCCCGTCGCGGAGACCGAGATTGACCACCACCGAATCCAGCAGCGATGCGAGTCGCTCACCATTGGTCAACGCGATAATACGTCCATTAACCTCACCAGCCGGCTCGGTGGGAAAGATGGTGGGGTCAAGTCGGGACTCTTCCCTGACTAGTAAGCGGTCACCAACCTGAATCTCACTGCTGCTGCTGTTAATTAGTAGTTTGCGAACGCCATCTTCGGCATTCTCTATGATGGTGGCAAATCCAAGCGTAGCCAACTCGATTCCCAGCGATTCTTCCGTTTCGGCATCTTCGTAACTGTTTACCTGTCGATAAATTTCCAGCGATCTGGAGCCGGTAGGCCAAACGCCGCGGGCATAAACTTCATCACCGGTCCCGATAATCAGATTATTTCCCATGGTTGCTACGATATATGGCGCGACCGCAAACAGTTCCACCGGCACAATCCGGTTGGTCGTTAAACTGCTGGCGATACTTTCCAGGGGAATTGCCGGAATATTACTGGTAAGCAGCTCTTCGCGAATTTCAGGCGAAAGTCGGGCCACCAGTCGATCGCCACGCTGGGAGACAAGCTTTGGAGCTCCCCCGACAAATTCAACCCTTATGGTATCGCCAGGATAAATGGCTTCCGGGTCATCCAGAAACGGATCGGGTTGCCAGACATCCGCCCAGCGAGCCGGATCCTGGAGAAATTGACTGGCAATGTTCCATAACGTATCGCCATCCTGCACTACATAAGCCTCAGGGTAGTCACGCAGAAACAATGATTGTTGTGCTACCGCGGAACTGACAACACAGATCAGTGCCACGGCCAGCAGCAAACGTTGAACTGTTTCTTTTACGACGGTGTTCTTCATTCTTTGAATTCCACTAGCCACAAGGCTGATAATCTTAGCAATAAGGTATAATCCGAACCA
>JBBDXV010000303.1:0-3039 GCA_040902165.1 Pseudohongiellaceae bacterium | reverse complement strand
TTGACCAGTTTGGTGTCGAAGCCTTCGGCATGACCGGTCCGGATATCGATGCCGAAGTTATTTTGTTGTCCGCGAGACTGTGGCGGGAACTGGGTATCAGCGATCACGTGCGGCTGGAAATCAACAACATCGGTAGCGCCGAGGATCGTCGCCACTACGGCGATGCGCTCAAGACGTTTTTGCAATCGCGCGCTGCCGAACTGGATGAAGACAGTCGACGACGCCTGGACAGTAACCCCTTGCGAATCCTGGACAGCAAGCATCCCGGGACGCGGGAAATACTGCAGCAGGCCCCGGTGCTGGCAGATTACACGAATCCGCAAAGCCAGACGCATTATCAGCAACTGAAGACCCTGCTCAGCGCCTCCGGCATAAGCTTTCAGGAAAACCGCCAGCTGGTTCGCGGGCTGGATTATTACAACAACAGCGTTTTTGAATGGATCACCGATGCCCTGGGTGCCCAGGGCACAGTCTGCGCCGGCGGCCGTTATGACGGACTGGTAGCACAACTCGGCGGCAAACCGACCCCGGCGGTCGGGTTCGCCAGCGGCAAGGAACGGCTGGTCCTGCTGTTGGAAGAATTGAAGCTGTTGCCGGCGGAAGCGCTGACCGGTGTGGATTTGTTTATTGCAGTATTGGATGACGACCTCGAGCCCAAAGCCGTGCAGATCGCCGAAACACTGCGAAATGCCTTGCCGCACTTGAAGCTGCAGCTCAACTGTGGCGGTGGCAAATACAGCAGCCAGATGAAAAAAGCCTTCAATAGCGGTGCCCGACTGGCAGTCATTCTGGAAGCGGGTGGGGAACCTGGTTCTGCTGAACGGGTCAAACTGCGGCACCTGGACGATTCCGCCGAACCGCTTACTGTGCCTCTGGATGAACTTGAAGCACAGGTTCGCAAGCAGTTGGGGTTTTAGACCAAAATTAGTTCCCGGCAGGTGGTGCCTCTTACCGCGCAAACCGTTAGAATTGGCGGTCTTTTTAACCCGTACCCGATCGGTCCCGGGCAACAGGTTTTCAGCAGGAGTGATTTGTGGCGTTACACGCAGCAGAAGAGGAAAGTATCGAAGCCCTCAAAACGTGGTGGGAAGAAAACTATCGCATGCTGGTCTCTGTCATTGTGGCGGTGACAGTAGGCTGGGGTGGCTGGACCTTCTGGCAGAGTTCCAGCACTTCCGCAAGCAATGCGGCGTCGGACAGGTATGAGGAAATTCTGCAACTGGCTCTCGTGGAACCTGGAATGGAAATTACCGCAGAAAATGCTGAACGCATTGCGCAACTGGCCGCCAGCCTCAGAGCCGATTACCCGCGCACGATTTACGCCCGCTATAGCGCCCTGTTTGCTGCCCAGCAGGCGGTAAATCTTGGTGATCTTGAAACCGCAGAACAGGAATTACAGTGGCTGCTGGACAACAATAGTGGTGGTCTGTTTCAGGCGACTGATGCAACGCTGACCCTTACTGCCAATCTGCGACTGGGCAGGGTGATACTCGCCAGGGGCGATGCAGAGCGCGCGCTGGATCTGGTCAATCGGGTCAATCCTGGATTACTGGAGGCCGATTTCGCCGAGCTGCGAGGCGATATTTATTTATTCCTTGACCGCAGAATAGACGCCTACGATTCCTATCTGGCCGCGCAGCAGGCCGGTTCCACCAGTCAGTTTCTGCGTATGAAGCTGGATGAACTGGCAGGTGACAGTTGAGACTCACGTCGTGATCCAGTCTATGACCCGCAAGCCTGATTTATTCCCGCGCTCATCCGCCTTGTCCTGCCTGCGGCTTTTAGCCCTGCTAGCATTGCTGGTCAGTCTATCAGCCTGTCGCATGCTGAATCCCCTGAACTGGTTTTCCGACGACGAAGTGGAACAGCCTGCCGAATTGACAGCAATCAATCAGCAAGTGCCGATGCGACGCCTGTGGAGCGTTTCTGTCGGCAACGGTCAGGGAAAGCTTTACAACAAATTGACCCCGATCCTCGATGGCGGAGTTTTATACGTCGCCAGTGAAGACGGGGAAGTGCTGGCGATCAATTCTGTCAACGGCAACATCCAATGGCGCAATCGCACCCGCGAAACCATCACTGGTGGTGTAGGGGCGGGGCGGGGTATGGTAATGGTGGGAACCGAAAATGCCGAAGTGCTGGTGCTGAATCAGACTGACGGCAGTTTGCTTTGGCGCGCACCGGTGAGTAGTGAAGTACTTTCTGCACCACAGACCAATGGTGATATCGTCGTCCTGCAGACCGTCGATGACAAACTGATCGCGCTGGATGCTGATGATGGCAGTCAGCGCTGGATCTACGAAACTACCTTGCCGGTGCTGACCCTGAGAGGAACCAGTAATCCGCTGATCGCGCAAAATGCTGTGCTGGCCGGTTTCAGCAATGGCACGGTGGTGGCCGTGAATGCCCAGGATGGTGTCTGGCGTTGGGAGGAAAGAGTTGCCGTTCCGCAAGGCCGCTATGACATCGAGAGAGTCATTGATGTCGACGGCGATCTTATGCTGGCAGGTGGCAATGTGGTACTGGCCTCCAGCTATCAGGGCAATCTGATGGGTTTTGACATCCAGTCAGGCCGTATCGTATGGGGCCTGGAGGCCTCCAGCTACCATGGGCTGGCGGAAGGATTCGGCAATATTTATTACTGCGATCAGCGCGGTCACATCGTCGCCGTGCGTTCCGGTTCCGATACTGAAGTGTGGCGCAATGACAGTCTGGATCTGCGTCGCGTAAGTGCCCCGACCACGTTTAACAATTATGTCGTGGTTGCAGATTTCGAAGGTTATGTACATTTGCTTTCGCAACTCGACGGTCAGGTTGTGGGTCGACTGCGAGTCGATAACAATGGTGTGCGCGCCAGACCGATCGTAGGCAACAACACTCTGTTCGTCTACGGCAACAGCGGTCGATTGACAGCGATCGCATTGCAGTAAGGCAGCGGCGCAGCGCCGAAATCAATTCAGTTACAGATTTTAACTCCGAGATAAGTCCATGCGACCTGTGATCGCCCTCGTTGGTCGTCCCAACGTCGGCAAGTCCACG
>JBBDXV010000302.1:0-3049 GCA_040902165.1 Pseudohongiellaceae bacterium | reverse complement strand
GGGAACCTGTGCATAACTGAATTCTGACCTTGCAGGAGAGGCAAAAATGAAGGCGCTTTCGATCACCACACTGACCCTGGCAACACTAATGTGCAGCGGTGTCTCGCCGGCCCAGCAGACCAGCGACCTCAGCACCCAGGTGGAATTTGGCGCGATTTTGACTTCCGGCAATACCGAAGATCAAAACGTCAAATACAAGATAACAACGGATTGGTTGCGCAACGCCTGGGAGTACCAGTTCTCCAC
Source organism: Pseudohongiellaceae bacterium (assembly GCA_040902165.1). Classification (GTDB taxonomy): domain Bacteria; phylum Pseudomonadota; class Gammaproteobacteria; order Pseudomonadales; family Pseudohongiellaceae; genus NORP240. Next base: position 2,803 of record JBBDXV010000302.1, on the reverse strand, counting down.
TGAAGGTTTCCGCTCCTCCAAGGAAGACGTGCTTGCGGCCCAGCGTCTCTACCATGTCGCCCGAGGGCAACGGAATCTGACCGAGGACAGTTACTGGGTAGGCAGGCTGGCCTATGAGGACGACCGCTTCAGCGGCTATGATTACCAGGCCGATGCGACCATCAGTTATGGTCGCAGCTTTTTGCAGAACGTCACCAATATGTCACTGAAAGCAGATTTCGGGGTGGGTTATCGCCGCTCCGAAAGCGAGCTGGACCAATTCAGCGAAGGTATTATTCGTCTCTCAGGTGAATACGAATGGGATGTTTCGGAAACGGCCAGTTTTATCCAGAAACTGAGCACCGAGAGCGGCAAGGAAACCAGTATTTTTCGTTCCGAGTCCGGCATCCAGAGCGAGATCATGGAAAACCTTGCACTGCGATTCTCGGTTAAGGTAAAACATCAGACTGATGTGCCGGCCACTCGGGAAAAAACCGATACAGAAACCGCGATAACCCTGGTGTGGAATTTCTGACCATAACAATCTCGCTGTGAAACCCTCCCGACCGTAAGAATGCGGGAGAGTCATGAGAACAAAAAATGCTGCCTGCTGTTCGCCTATATTGGTTTATTACCCTGATATGTGCCCCCCTCAGCCTCGCTGCGCTGCTGTTGAGCACTTCCGGTTCGGTAACCTGGGACAGCGTTTCCGGCTACCCGCTCCAATTGTTCCTGGTGATTGTTTTTTTTGCTTATGCGGCGCTGGGATTCTATGAACTGAATTTCGCCCGCAGCAATTTGCGTCGTAATTATCCGGTGCTGGCCAATCTTCGCTATATGCTCGAAGTCATTCGTCCGGAAATTCAACAATATTTTATCGCCAACAACACAGAAGAAAGGCCGTTCAGCCGTGAGCAGCGAAATTTGGTTTACCGTCGCGCCAAGGGGCTGAACGATACGCTGCCGTTCGGCACGGAACACGACATCCTGTCCGATGGTTACCACAGTATTTTTCATTCGATTCGTGCCGTTCATGTGCCCGAGGAATTCGCCCGCATCCTGATAGGCGGTCCGCAATGCCGGAAACCCTACAACGCCTCACGCTTTAATATCTCCGGTTTGAGTTTTGGTGCACTCAGTTCCACTGCGATAGCCGCACTGAATCGGGGAGCCGCCCTCGGCGGTTTCTTTCATAACACCGGGGAAGGCAGTATCAGCAAATATCACATGGCCCATGGCGGTGACCTGGTATGGCAGATCGGCACCGGCTATTTCGGCTGTCGAACCATAGACGGTCAATTCGATGATGCGGCTTTCGCGATGAGAGCGAGCCATCACAAGGTCAAGATGATCGAGATCAAGATTTCCCAGGGCGCCAAACCTTCCCATGGTGGTGTGCTTCCAGGCGCCAAGGTCACTGCCGAAATTGCCCGTATCCGTACCGTTGAAGTCGGCAAGACGGTTGAATCTCCGGCCTGTCATACACAGTTCAGCACGCCGTTGGAACTGATGGCTTTTATAACCAAGCTGCGCAATCTCTGTGACGGCAAGCCGGTGGGCTTTAAATTTTGTCTGGGCAAAAAAAGCGAATTCCTCGGTATCGTCAAGGCTATGCTGGAAACCGGCGTAGTACCGGATTTCATCACCGTGGACGGTGCCGAAGGGGGAACTGGCGCTGCGCCGGTTGAGTTTTCCAACCGACTGGGAACCCCCTGCCTGGAAGCAACCTATTATGTTCATCAGGTATTGAAAGGCGCTGGCCTGCGCGAACAGATTCGTATTATCAGCGCCGGCAAGACCGCAACCGGATTTGAATTGCTGGAAAAAATCGCTGTTGGTGCCGATGCGGTTAACGCCGCACGATCAATGATGCTGGCACTGGGTTGTATCCAGTCAAAATCCTGCAATACCAACAACTGTCCAACTGGAATCGCGACACAGAATCCGGCGCGGGCACGCGCGGTGGGTCTGGAAGATAAATCCCTGCGGGTCTATAACTTTCATCGCGCCACGGTGAAGGTATTTCTGGAACTGTGTGGCGCCATGGGTTACAGCGATCCAGACCAGTTACATCCCGGCGACATATTTATCAGAGTGAATGGAAAGTTACGTACCTTTGACCAGCAGTATGTGCCATTGAATGAGGGTCAATTACTGGGTGATGACATTCCTGATTACTACAGTACCGATTGGAACAAGGCCAGCGCCGCGGCATTCTGACTCGATTTGCTTTACAGGGAATCATGCCTGGCACACACTGCCGCTATGCTACTTTTCCGCTCCGTAATCCTGATATTTCTAATGCTTTTCCCGGTATTCACCAGGGCAGATCAACATGATCCGGCGCTTGATCCGCTGTTTTCAGTGTTGCAGCAAACTGATAATCCACAGGTATTGGCCGAGGCGGAAAACCGCATCTGGCAGGTTTGGCTGTCGCATCCCAATGCTGACGTAATGCAGTTGATGGTCACCGCCACCCAACTGATGAACAATTTCAGGTATACCGATGCGCTGGCGCTCTATAGCGGCATCATTCGCGGTTTCCCCGACTATGCGGAAGCCTGGAACAAACGCGCCACGCTCTATTATCTGGCTGGAAATTTCGACGCCTCTATCGCGGATATCAGACAAACACTGGTGCTTGAACCACGACATTTCGGTGCGCTTTCCGGGCTCGGACTGATCTACCTTCAGCAAAACGAACTACGCAGCGCGCGTCAGGCATTTGAGGACGTATTGAAAGTCCATCCAAACAGCGCCAATGCGATTGAAAACCTGGTCCTGATTAACCAGACATTGCGAAAAAATATTATCTGAACCGGTA
>JBBDXV010000301.1:3273-21110 GCA_040902165.1 Pseudohongiellaceae bacterium | reverse complement strand
CCAGCGCAGAGGCGGTGAGCGCTTCGCTCAGCGCAATACGCCAGGAAAGCTGTACTGACGAGTGGCGATTGGCCATTTCATCCGGTTCCGACATGCCGTAACGGCGATTCTGATCGGCGCGGAAATCGAGATCGGTCAAACCCAGATAGGTCTCCTCGGAGTTTTCTTCCGAGTATTGCATTTTCAGTTGCAGACTTTGGGCGCGCGGACCGGCAGATTGCCAGCCCAGTTTCACCACATAGTCCTCGATATTGATATCACCTTCGTTACCGGAGCGATCGATTTCCTTGAAGCCGGCACCGCGTCGCTGTACGGTTTCGACCAGATAGCTGAGCTGGTCACTGCGCCCGCCGTACCAGCCGTGAACGTCTGTTAGTCCGCGCTCATCGGTCATCACGCGCAGATTGCCGCTGTTGGTAGCCGGGATCAATGTAGACACCAGATTTACCACCCCACCGGTAGTCTGTGGTCCGAAGCGCAACAGGGGAGCACCCTTCAGGACTTCGACCGCTGCCTGTCGTTGGGCAGTCGGAAAATAATAAGCGGCCGGGTCAGAGTAGGGGGCTGGCGCCATCAAGACACCGTCTTCCATCACTGTGATCTTGCTGCTGCGTTCAGACGTCGCGCCGCGAATGCCGATATTGGGACGCAGACCGAGACCTTCTTCCTCGCGGATATAAAGACCCGGCAGGGTCTTGAGCAGCTGGTTGATGTCGGTAGCTGCTTCGTTGAGGATCTGTTCGGAATTGACCACGGCGCCGGAACCGGCAAGCCGGCGCGCATCCTCGCGACTGCCGATAATCAGGAACTCTTCCAGTCCAGGGGTCGGTTGGGCAGCCAGTGCCTGCGCCGAAAGCAGAAAAACAGCGAGGCTGATGCCGCCTGCCAGCGGCTTCTTGCGAAGAATGTGCATGCAAGTACTCCAAAGTGGTTCAATCGATTCAGGGGGACGGCCTGTCAGGCCGACTGTGCATCCCAGAGTGAATGCGTAATATAAATGAGAACAATTCGTATTTGCAAGATTATTTATCAAAGAGGTTCAAACAAATGTCCTGGCCGGGGAAGGGCTTACTGACCCGGGAGGCCAGGCAATCGGCGGGGCAAACTGCGCGGTAACGCTTACTTCGTGTCCGGCGAACCTGAACCGGTGAGCAAAGCCGGGCAAGCCTGGTGACAAGAAAGCGCTAGACTTAACTGCAAATGAGATTTATTCTTATTAGCATTTCGTACCCCCTTGGAGACTATGATGCGTTCCGCCCTTGTCCTTCTATTTATTACCGTGCTGGCGCAGACCAGCCTGGTATCCGCCCAGGTAGGTAACAACCAGACACTGCTGGACCCGAATCTGGCGGAGGCTGCCGAATTAACTTCCCTGCCGCACGTCACTGCGCCACTTGCAGAAGCCGTGATTGCGGCGCGACCGATCCTGTCGGCCACGCAATTGAATTCAGTAATGACTGGCGCGTTGAATGACGGCCAACGCACTGAACTGTATGCGCGACTGTTTCGTGCGATCAATCTGAACAATGCGAGTCGCGACGAGATCATGCTGATTCCCGGCATGACTGCCCGCATGGCGCATGAGTTTGAGGAATATCGTCCTTATACCAGTCTCGCGCAGTTCCGCCGCGAGATGGGCAAGTATGTGGATGCCGCAGAAGTAGCAAGACTGGAACAATATGTTTTTATTCCAATGAATCTTAATTCCGCGAGCGGCGAAGATTTTGCGACGATCCCCGGCATGACTGCCCGCATGGTGCATGAGTTCGAAGAGTATCGACCCTACACCAGCATCGAACAGTTCCGTCGTGAAATCGGCAAGTACGTCGACGTCAATGAAGTGGCGCGTCTGGAAAGCTACGTCACACTGGAATAGCGTCTGCGCCGGTAATTCCCGATTGCCCGCTGTGCCCACCCTGTTGGCATCGTCCCGGTTTTTGTGGTTGTTGCTGGCCCTGCCCGGCATTTACTGGTTCTGGGCCTATTGGCAGGGGATTATCTTCTACGGCGAGTTCATTCACGCCAGCGGCGTCATGGCGGTGCGACTGCTGATTCTGACCCTGTCCGTTTCGGCGGTCGGACTTTTGCTTCCCGGTCACGCGTTCACACGCTGGCTGCGTCGTAACCGACGCTATCTGGGGGTGGCGGTCTTTGCCTACAGCCTGTTACACACCCTTGTCTATCTGCAGCGCCAGCCACTTGAGCGGATTCTTGCAGAAATGCAACAGCTTGCGATGTGGACCGGCTGGCTGGCCCTGTTGGTATTTCTTGCGCTGGCAGCGACCAGTAACAACCCGAGTCTTCGACTTCTGGGGAAGAAATGGAAACTGCTGCACCGGCTGGTGTATCCGGCCGCAGCATTGAGTCTCGCGCACTGGGTGTTGACTGCCTTTGATCCGACTATCGGTTATCTGCATCTGGGCATTCTGGCCGCGGTGATTTTGTTCCGGGTCGCCATGCTTCGGCGGGCTAACTGAGCCTGTACTGCAAAGATGTACACCTTCGGCAACTGAGTTCTGACCCAGACAACAAAAAGCTTGACATCGGGCAGGCAAGTGCTATTTTTGCAGCACGATGCTACAAAAGTAGCACCTATCAGGACCTATAAACAAACAACCGGGGATTATGTGACCAAAGCTGCCCACCTCAGTCGTCGAGAGCGCCAGATCATGGACATCGTTTATGAGCTCAACGAGGCTTCAGCCAAAGAGGTACTCGATCGTCTGCCCAACCCTCCGGGCTATTCGGCAGTGCGGGCCATGCTCAACAAGCTTGAAGTAAAGGGACACCTGCGTCACCGGGAAAGCGAACTGCGTTACATCTACTTTCCTACCGTCGATCACAATGCCGCGCGGCAATCGGCCATCTCCGGACTATTAAAGACATTTTTTGAAGGCTCGGTTTCCCAGGCTGTCAGTGCTTTGATCAGTACGTCACAGCAGGAAATATCCGAGCGCGAACTGGACGAACTGAAAAAACTGGTTGAACAGGCAAAAAAGAATCGGAGCAGCAGCAAGAAGAAATCCTGAACCGGATAATTTTACAGGGCAATACAATGACAATAGAAACCCTGCTCGTATTTCTGGACACCGCCTATCGGCAGAATCCGCTGATGTATTTCCTGTTGAGTCTGCTGTGCAAGTCTTCTCTGGTCATCCTGGCCGCCGTGACCGTCAGTCTGATGTGGCGATCCCTGTCGGCATCCAATCGCAGTGTCTTGTGGCTGACAACCGTGGTGGCGGTTCTGCTGCTTCCGTTATTCGGTCTGTTACTGCCCGCGCTGGAAGTGTCGTTCCCGGTCCCGGTGGATCTGTTCACGACGAATGTGATGCATCAGGACGCCTTGTCGGCAGTCGATCCTTTATGGATCAGGGCACTGTTGGCGATTTACCTTGCCGGTGTCATTCTGTCTCTGCTCTATCTGGTCCACGGGTACATCCGTCTGCACAGAATTTCCTGTAGCAGTCAGATCATTAGCCGCGGCCGCGCCTGGGAGTTGCTCAATGATTTGAAGAGTGTCCATGGCGTTTCCAATGCCGTGACACTCCTTGCCGGAGCCGGCATCAATTCGCCCTTTACCTGGGGAGTTTACCGCCACCGCATTCTGCTGCCGCAGGCCGCGCTGGGTTGGGATCGCGGTTTGCTGTGCCAGGTATTGAGTCACGAATTGGGGCATATTCAACGCAAGGACTGGCTGTTTCATTTGCTCGCGCGTCTGGCGCGGATCCTTTACTGGCCGAATCCTTTGATCTGGGCAGCGGTCAATTCACTTTCTCTCGAGAGCGAGAAGGCCTGTGATGATGCGGCGATCGATGACGGCGGCTGTTCTGTCTCCTACGCCGACAATTTATTGCGAATCGCCTGTGGGTTGCGGGCATCGCCACAGCGGCTTGGCATGGGAATGTTCTCGCGCGGATCGAAATTGTCGCAACGCATTCAACATATTCTGGCGCAGCAAAAAAATCGCAGTTTTCTCCGCGCTGATGAGATAAGCGTGGTTCTCGGTGGGGTGCTGATGGTGTGTCTGCCGCTTGCTGCACTGCGATTCAGCCCTGAATGGATAACACCAGTTACGTTTGAGCCCATTACCATCCCGGTGTCAATGGAGGACTTCAACCGCAATCCACGCCATGACCCTGTTCCCGGTTCCGAATCCCTGCCCAGTCCCGAGTGGCATGGAATGGCTGTTCCCATTGCAGCTGATATCGGGTTGCAGACTGTCCCGGCGAAGCTCGAAGCGCCGGCATCCAATGTCATCGCCCGGGGATCACATTTTGAGTTGGATACCCTGAATCGGGAAGTCTTTTCTGCCGAATGGGAATCGGCACCGTTGCACGCGCCAATGCCCGGCTATCCGCTACGCGCCAGGCAGCGCGGCATAGAAGGCTATGTCACAGCAGAAATAAAAATCAATGACACAGGACGTGTCCTGTCAACAACAATCATGGAGTCGGTGCCGTTCGGTACGTTTGACCAGTCGGTACTGGCAGCAGTCAATGAGTATGTCTATTGCCCTGAAGTACATGAGGGGATGCGCGGGAAGGAAAAGACCTTGCAACTGAAATTCAGGTTTTCATTGCAGGAGAACCTGTAATGTCATCAATCCCGCAGCAGAGAGGAAAACTCCCATGTACGCCATCGCTCAACATTGCATCCGATACAACTCCGCGACTCTCGCAGGCGCGTTGACCACTTTTGCGCTGTTCTACTTCATGCAGTCATTGATACAGACAGGCGAAGAGTTACCTCAGCAGGCAGTAATTTTCCCGATTGTTGACGCCACGATGCCGGAAATTGAACTGGAGATTTTCCCGACCATTGAGCGCCCGGAACCAATGATCGAGCCTGAAATCGCCGAAGAGCCTGTCGATACCAGGGAAATCTCTCCGGGCAGTGGTCCCACCGTGCCGGTCGACTATATCCCCCCGGCTGTAGAATTGCCCCGTCTGCAGGGTTTTGGTCTCAGTTCGAGCGCGATGATTCCGCTGGTGCGAACGGTGGCACCTTATCCGAGTCGGGCGCTTGAACGTCAAATCGAGGGCTTTGTCATCGTCGAATTTACCGTGACCGAATTGGGAGCCGTTGCCGAGCCGCGAATTGTTTATGCCGAACCTGAAGGGTATTTCGAACGTGCGGCAATGCAGACGATTGCGAAATGGCGTTATGCGGCCAGGATTGAAAACGGTAAACCTGTATCCGTCGCCAATGTGCAGCAACGCATCACATTTGAAATCAACGACTAGGTTCCCGCACTCGGTCCAGGGAAGGACCGCTTTTTTGCGATTGTCAAAACCGCAGAACCAGCCGCAAGCGCTGCACTGTGAGCAACGCTTGTGGATTACTGGTCGATCAATATTAACGGGTGACGCGGACTTCCACGTACTGGTCACGGAACAGACCGCCGTCATCGGCACGGCCCCACAATACATACTCGCCTGGTTGGTCGAAGGTAACCCGGGTCTCGTAGATACCATCTTCCGGTACTGGCGGCGGCGTCCATAACGCACCCCACGGGGAGTTGGCGGATGTACGCGTATCTTCCCAAACAGCAACCTGAGGCTGGTCGAAGCTGACATCGCCGGGACCGCGATATTTGTTCCAGGAAAGATAAAGCCCGTTTACCTTGCCCACGGTAACCCGGGAAGGAGGCATCAGCAGCCGTCGCTCCCAGCCTTCCGAACTCACTTGCGCGCCGCCTTCGCGGCTACCGACTCGACCCGGATGTGGAATGCCGTCATCGCTAACTTTTGCCCGCAGTGTCAGCGGCTCACCGACCCGTACCGAGCGCGTCGAATCGCCGATCAGCTCAACGGCCGGTGCCACATTGGCGCGGGACTCGGGACTGGAAGTGCCGGCACCCAGTGAACCGGTTTCTGACGCAATGACAATAGTGTCGATCGTGTAATCAGTAGCCAGCGTGGCGTAGGCGCGGCGCGTCTCACCATTGGGCGAGGTCACTGTCCATACCAGTTCGCGGTCACCCCAGTCCGATGGTACGGTAACTTCAAAGGTAAAGCGGTTGCGACGCGGCAGGAAATGCGTAGGTTGTCCGCGATCTGCTTCACCGGGAGAGAAAAAATTGTTTTCTCCGACCGGGATATCCAGTTTTTCCTCCCAGTTTTCGTTGAAGTAACCGAACACAAATGTGAATGTGCCGTCGGGATTCTCGCGCCAGCCCTCATACCCGGCTTCCACGTGCTGGCCACTGCGGTAACTGGGCTGCGCCAGAGTAGCCGGTGCCGCGACGATCAAGGTCAGCACGATACCGAGGCCGAACACATTCATCAGGTGTCGGGAAAAAGATTGAATTCTCATTGGCGACCACCCTGCGAAGCGATTTCATTGGCCGCTGTGGTAGCGGATTCCACGCTGGCAGTTTTTGGGACCGCAGAGACAAGCGGCGCGAGACACAGGGGGCAACCTATTACATGATCATTGGGCCCCAACTTCAGTTTCTGTCTGCGGTTTTCCATCTCTTCGAAGAATTGCTCTTCGGACATTTTTACGCGGATCCCCAGATCGATAAACATATTGGTCACCGAGCGGTTTCCGGAACCTTGCCAGTTGCGCGGGTCAGGGACATTGGGATTGCTGTCGGTGTTGTTCATGTAACCGATGATATGCAAGATCGTGCCCTTTGGCAGCAGCGGAGCGTAGTCATCCTCAAACGGATAACCCCGTACCCAGTTGTGGTCATATCCTACACATGACAGGGTCTCCACCGTGTAACCCCAGATCGCTTCGAGGCACATGCGCTCACCCGGTGCATGCAGATGTGGTTCAAAGGTAATGACCTTGGTATGGTCATTCAACACCGTGTAGGCGTGCAGCTCCTGATCAGTCTTGTTGCCGGTGATGCTGATATCCACACCGTTGCCGAGGCCGATGAACGCAGTTTCATATTTGGGTTCATAGCCCTTGGGGTGAAAGCGATAGCCGATTTCCAGATGACCGGTGGTGTCACGCCCATTGGAATGCATATGCACCGAGTCGGTGGCAAAAACAGAACCGGCGCGAAGCAGCCGGCCGGCGTCGGGATCAAAAATATCCGGATTTCGTCCGACTTCGTGAACCGGCCAATTGGTCACTTCCCCGGTGGGTGTGCCATTTTCATCAAGTACTTCGGTGCGCCAGATCATATGGTGAAATATCCACAGGCCACCGACGGTATCGCGGCCTGTACCACCACTGCCGACGTCATTCACTTCGACAATTTCGACCGATTTGACATAACGGTCTTCATCGAGTCCGACCGGCACACGGGGTAATTCCCCCCACCAGTCGGGAGTACCGGCCATCTTGGTGAAATCGGTTGAACGAACCACCAGATCCGGTTCACCGAGGGTCCATTTGATGCTGTCATCAAAGACCCGAGCAGGCGGCGCGTCGGCCGGATCGCCTTTCGGAGTTCCGTTGCGAGCCCAGCTTGAAACAGCGGCGAGCTCAGCCTCACTCAGGGACGGGTCGTTTTTGTAGTGTTGAATCCCGATATCCTTTTCTGCATACCAGGGCGGCATCGCCCCGGCCCGGTCGCGAAGACTGGTTTTGTATTCGATCAGTCCGGCGAACGGTGCCACCTGTTCATAACTGACCAGGGGCATGGGCGCTACACCGCCGGGGCGATGGCATTGCTGGCAGCTGCGCTGCAATATGGGTTCAATATCCTTGTGAAACGTCACTTCCTGGGCCAGCGAACCCGAAGAGCCCAGCGCCAGCAGCGCCAGAGTGACGAGTCCGCCGTTATGCCATAGTGCGGCAAACTGGTCCTGTATTTTGCTTGTTATCGCCATCTTGATTCCTCCATCAATGTCGTGAATGCTCACATGAAAAACAAACTGCCTGCATTGGTTTCGGATTTGAACAAAATGGGTCCGGATACGTCTCCCGGAAATCTGGAAAGTAGTGATGGAATATGACACTGCTTGATGCAAGTTTGATCTGGATCAAGAAGCAGGGACAGGCGAGCGATTTATTGGCCAGGGTTGCCTGCGCTTCGATATTCCGTTGGCGTGACACCAAATTGCGCCTTGAACGCAGTATTGAACGAGGACAAGGAACCATAACCGATATCCAGCGCGATTGATGAGATCGGGGTGGTCGATTCAAGCAAGCGTTTACTTGCTTCCGCGATGCGGTAGTGGTTCAGAAACTGGTTGAAATTGCGGTATTGCAACTCTTTGTTGATCACCTTGCGCAAGCGGTATTCCTGGGTGGACAGTTCCTTGGCAAGCGCAGCGATGGTGAATCCCGACCGGGTATAGAGACGATCTTTTTCCATTCTGGTGGCGATACTGCTTATCAATGCGACATTGGCATCCCTGGTTTTCGGTTTGTAGTCTGTTGGTTTTATTGGTTCCGGAAGATTCTGCGCTGCTGTCGTCATCAGTTTGACCGCGTCATTTTGCGTTCTGAAGACAGTCAGATTGAACGCAAGAACAAGGCAGAATACATAGGCTGCAAAGACAAAATCCGGAATGGGTGGCAGCGAAAACAGATAGAAGCGGTCGAGGAATGGATCGGCGAAGGTCAAAAATCCATTGATTGTTCTGAACGACAACAGCACACCGGTACTTACAATGAACAACAGCCGGAAACGCCGGCGTTCTTCCATCAGGTCGCTGCGATAATCCCGTGCGGCAGTAAAAACCGCCAATGCAGAAAAATAAAGGATCAACGTCTGCGGAATCACATAGATCAGCACAAAAAACGTACTGCCGTAGGGCATGGCAGGATCGTAAAACGGTGAACCCAGTGACCGTGCCAGAAAATAAAACCCGGCGGCAGCCCAGTGCAGCGGGTGAATCTTGCCAATGTCCACAAACAGGTGAAAGGCGATTACATAGAGAATAAATGGCGTCAATATTCCAAAGCGGAAAAGCAGGTAGGTGGTAACCGGGTTGCCTACCAGCTTGCCATGGTCGGCAATCACCAGGGCAATCAGACAAAACGCCAGCAGTGACACCAGCCTGCCCAGCATATCTCTATGCCGTAGCAGAAAGTGCAGGCCAACAATCAATAATTGGGAAGCTGCCAGGACCCTAAGCGTGTCACCGAACCAGATCATGCACGCAAACTTAAGGGAGCTGAAAAGTGAAAGCAAGGTATTTAGACGGGTGTAAAACTACAGCGTGGACCTGGTCATGGCGGCATGGCGCTCGGCTCGTGATCGGTCGTTGACTCCCTCTTTGGTTTGCCCTCCACGTTTGCCGGAGACCTGGGCAAAGATGACCAGTACAGGGGTAGTCCCCGCGCCGGGCTTCCTTTTTAGAAACAAGGCGACGTTAAACTGATGATCAGTTTAACGTCGCCGCGGGCTTTCTAGTTAAAACCTCCTTTTAAATCGTACGTGTTAAAACCTGCCTACAGAGCAAAATCCAAACTTACAGAAATCGTTCTGCCGAATGGATCGTTCAATCTGGTCTCCAGGCCGCCGGGAATTGGTAACGCATCTGGTTCCCAGTCGAAGACGTTGTTCATGTTCACTCCCACAACTACATCCTGACCAAATCCAAACATGCTGCCCAGGGTGTAACTGTAATTGAGGTCAAGCTGATAGCCACCACTTACCTTGGTTGGTCTGGTAACAAAACTTTCAGGTAGACCCTCACGAGGAGTGGTAATCGGTGCGTTATCATTGAATTTGATGTCAGACATATAGCGCACAGTAGCATGTGTCCTGTGATCACCAATGAGCCAGTCCAGGCCGATGTTGGTTTTCCAGGCTGGTAACGGCGGTGCCTTGGCGGTTTGTCCATTCTGAAAGCCAACTGCGACGAAACTGCCATCCAGAGTGTCGAAAATATACTCATCAATGTAGGACGCTCTGTAACTTGCACCGAAATTGCCCCAGTCATTCATCGACCAGCGATAAGTTGCCGCTAAGTCCCAGGCTTTGAGCGAAACAGACTCAACGTTTTCAGGCACCTCAATAAACAGTACCGCATCCCGGTTACTATTGCGGGTTACAAATGGATTGGGATGGGAATCCAGCCAGGCGTTCGCTGCATTGCGGCTCGGAGTCCCTGGTGTGGGATCGTAATTAGCAACGGTATAGCCAGTCGCCGCCAGCATGCGGGCAAAATCCTCAAGCACAATATCGATACTGTCGGGAGACACAATGCGGCCATCGTATTTAATGACCTGGTAGTCAACGCCAACAGTCAAGCCGTCGATTGGTTCCCAGGTAAATCCCGCGTTAATTATTGTTGACTCTTCTACGCCGAGACCAGGGTTGGGAGAATTACAGGACTCTACTCCTAACAATGTTGTTCCGGTAATTGGGTCGGCCCCGTCGCGCTCAGTAGTACAATTGGTCAGTCTGAGAGCACCGATCTGGGAGGGTGCGGGTGCGAGAAAGCCCTCTCCCCACGATGCCCGCAATGCCAGCGAGTCCAATGGTTGATAACGCAGGGCAACCTTTGGAGTTGCTGTGGGTATGCCGATTTCCTCAAATTTCTCGTATCTGGCGGCAATCTGTGCAGACAGGTTTTCCAGTATGGGAATCTCCAGTTCCAGAAACGCCGATTTCACGTACTGGGTATCGTAGGTTTTTGGTGGAGTTCCACGCCCCGGCGCTCCCAGGGTGGTTGTCCAGTTATTGCCGATACTGTCCAGATATCTTGGCTGTGATGTATCGATAAATTTTCTCGCATGGACACCGAGCGCAAGCTGCACAGGCCCGGCCGGTGCGTCTATGAACTCACCCGTTACATAGGAATCAAAGGTGAGCAGACGATCGCGGTTAAGCTCCTGGTCGGTATTGGTGAACATCCAATCCACTACTGCCTGAGAGTTACTGGTTACTCCTTGTACATAGTGAGGAGAGCGCGGATCAGATGACAATAATGGATTGTAATACTCATTGCCGTTCGGTCCGCCTTTACCATTCATGGCCGCTACCCAATGGGTGAATTGCGGCTCATAGGTTTGATAATTCCATCTTCGAGTCTGATACGTGAACGAAGATGATCCAATCCAGGAGCTGTTACCAAATTCATAATTGAAACTCAATTTGGTGCGATCCGTCGTAAACGTTGAATCATCCTCGGCAGATCCACCTATCACATAGCTGGCGTCCGTGCCAGGACCCTGTCCATAGCCACTGAACAAGCGCAGCGCAAGAGGTATGACATCTGCACCCCAGGGGTTCGCAGGGTGGCTGGCTGGCATGACCATGGATGACTTCCAGGCACTGGATACGGGGCTTATAGGTTCCGTAATAAAAGTAGACAGGCGCTGGTTGTAGCCGAATTGCAATTCCGTGACCAGCCAATCTGTAGTCTGCCAGGTCAGATTTGACCAGAGCGCGAGTTCTTCTTGCGGACGATTATATTGAATCCACTGTCCGTAATTGAAAACACAACGATCCTGCGTCGCGCTTATCGCTGTTGGCCGACCGCTTGGGGCGAAGCCGTTCTGACCCTTGACCATATTTCCTTCGTTAAAAGTTCCACAGGAAGGATCGACCAGAGAAGCTCCTGAAGTTTTGGTTCGCCAGGTACCGGCAGGACCATCCTGAAACTCGTCATTGTCCATTGCCAGATATTTGGGCCGTTCCGAACGCTTCAGCGGTGTACTTTTCGAGGCTTCGACGGCAACAACCCAGTTGAAGTCACTCCAGGAATCCCCGTACAACATGGAGGTTCTGTACTCTTCCATATCCCCACCGTCATCTCTGCCGTAGAAATTACGGAATTTGAAGCCATCATAATCCTTGATCGGGATAATATTGACTACCCCAGCAACTGCGTCCGCTCCATACAGCGCCGCACCACCGTCTAACACCACTTCCATGCGCGAGAGTGCAATGCTGGGGAGCAGGGCACCCACTTCTTCCTGAGAAACTACTCGGCTACCATCCAACAAGGTCAGCGTGCTGCTACCGCCCAGGCCGCGTAAATTAAATCCGGTGGAGGTGCCATCCTGACCGCCCCCGGGACCACCGAGAACGTTGGACACCGTATCCGTATTGGCGGTGTAGGTAAGATCGCGCATATAGTCGCCGATCTTGATGGTGCCAGTATCCTGGATACTTTCCGCTGTCAAAGTATCAACGGGGGACGCACCGTTGAATGAGCTGTTGCGTATAAAGGAACCGGTTACAACCACCTCTTCTACTGCAGGGGTAGCCTGATCCTGTTGAGCATAAACGGATTGGAACTGAAGCACTGCGAGGCTGACACCGAGGAAGACGAGTCTTCGGGAGTGGCGCGCCTTGATGTGGGAATAAAGCATGTTTCTGGACTCCTCAATAGTGTGTGTTTTTTCTGGTGAAGGTCGCCTCTAAACGGGCGTAACTCTGCTTTGAAAACCTGCTCGATACGCCAGTAGTCAAATCTCCATTACAACTGTTGCTTGTTCAGGGCTGAAACTTCGAACCGGAACCATCCGGAACCGGCCGGATTCAAGCACAGCGAAAATAATGTGTCTCAGCGATTCCGAACAATCACTGTTGAATTTCAAAACCCGTCAATGATTGTTCAAAGTTCGGGAGACAATGCGATACCGGATTGCCCAGAATCCCGGGGTAGTCAGCAAACGATTGGGTACTAAAAACTGCAAACAATCGTTTTCGGAATAATAAGTTTGAAGAAATTGAATAGAGGAGTATTTGCCATGACCCTGCAAGGCGTGTCACGAACGTCCGTTCGTTCCGGTTTTAACCCCCGCTTGTTTCTGCTGTTGGCAGCACTGGGATTGGGCAGTGCCGCTGCCGCACAGACGAACCCGGCTGTTACTTTTCACCAGGACATCGAGCCGATTCTGCAGCGCAGCTGCCAGAACTGTCATCGTCCGGGTGGTGCCGGCCCCATGCCATTGATCACCTATGACCAGGTCGCGCCCTTTGCCGGTCTGATCGAGTACAAAACCGGTTTGCGTGACCGCGCCGGGGCGATGCCGCCCTGGTATGCCGAAAAAAATATCGGCATCCAGCAATTCAAAAACGACCCTTCATTGACGGATGCCGAATTGGCAGCCATCTCAGTCTGGGCGCGCAATGGCACACCCAAAGGCAACGAAGCCGATGCGCCGGTGCCACTGGCCTTCGATGACAGTATCAAATGGCGAGCCGGAGAACCTGACGTGATTGTCAAAACCAATTCAGTCACCAAATTGTCCGGTACGCCGGACTGGTGGGGGGAGATTGATCGGGTACGCATTCCGCTTGAAGAAGATCGCTATGTAAAGTCAGTGGAGATTGTCGAGGTCAATGATGTTCCGACCGGCGGCACGGGTCGAGCTACGGTGGGGGGTCGTTATATATTCCACCACATGATCTGGAGCACCGCAGTACTGGATGAAGAAGGCAATCGGATAGAAGACTCTGATGCGACCGGTTGGCCGGTACACGAAGTCGGTCGCAACGCCGATATTTTTGATCCCGATGCCGGACGTTTGCTGAAAGCCGGTTCCTATGTGGTATCCGATTCTGTGCATATGCATTCAAACGGTCGCGATACCACCGGCCATCTGGAGATAGGATTTCGATTGCACCCCAAGGGTTATGAGCCCAAATACGAGCGGGCAAACGTGAGTCTCGGCAATGGTGTTGACATCAGCATCACCGGTAACCAGGACGGACAGGAGTTGCATGCCTATGCCGTACTCAATGATCACACCAAGATCATTACTTTTGAGCCTCACCTGCACGCTCCGGGTGAGAGAATGTGTCTGGAGGCAATCTGGGGTTATACCGTGGAGACATTGTCCTGTGTGGGCTACGATCACAACTGGGTAAGAGGTTATCCGTTTGAGGATGACTACGCGCCATTGCTGCCCAAGGGAACCGTTCTGCATATCGTTGGTTACATGAATAATACCGCGACAAATTCCAATGTGCCCGATCCGCGCAACTGGCAAGGTTCCGGGAACCGCTCTGTAACCAACATGTTTATCGACCTGGGTATGCGCGTGAAGCTCTCTGAAGAGCAATTCTTCGAGGAGATGGAAAAGCGTCGCCAAAAACTCAATCTTGGGCCAAATGACCACGTTATCGGCTGTCCTCTTTGTTTGGCACCATTGGTAGCGCCAATGCCGCAGACTTCAGACAATGGCGCTGGTGAGACTCCCGCCAATGAAGTTGCTGTCCGGGAGGAAAACTGATGCCGGCGCGATCCATGGAGATATGGCGCTCACATTTGTTGCGCTGGGTAATTTTGCTGCTGGCCAGCAGCTTCTCCATCACGCTCATGGCCCAGCTCAGCTACCAGAAAGGTCAATACATAGAACCTGCCTATGAGGGTTGGCGTGAAAATGAGGACGGGAGTTTCAGTTTTATCTTTGGTTATTTCAATGAGAATTGGGAACAGGAACTGGATATTCAGGTCGGGGACAGTAACTTTTTTTCTCCTGGCGACCGGGATCGAGGCCAGCCAACCCATTTTCTGCCTCGCCGCAATCGCTTCACCTTTGAGGTCAGGGTGCCATCTGACTGGGGTTCGCGCGAGCTGGTTTGGACAGTGATCTCTCCCAACGGCGAAACCCGGCGCGCCTATGCAACACTGGCCACAGACTACACGATCGATAATATTGTCATCGCCTCGGAAACCGGCTCCCTGGGCGCGGGGACATCAAGCCCGGAATCCCGCTCTAACACACCTCCTCAGGTTACCGTACAAGGGGATTCGGTTCGAACAGTGCGGACCGGAGAACCTTTGCGGATAGTTGCCAGGATTATGGACGATGGACTTCCCAAGCCGCGCGGACTTAGAGAGGGTGAGGAAGAGATTGTTGATGCGGCAACTTTAACACGACGTATGTTGAATCCTCCCCGACGCTCGACGGTAGGCAAGACCAATGGCCTGTTCCTGTCCTGGAATATTTATCGTGGTCCTGAACTATTGGGGGTTCAGGACAAGGTACGGTTCAATCCGCCGCTCAGCAAACCCTGGGAGGATACGCGGACTTCAGCGAACTCGCCCTGGGGTCCGCTATGGATGCCCCCACCGATACCCGAAAATGGCTTGTATGAAGTGGAAGTGACATTTGACGAACCCGGAACTTATGTCCTGTGGGCAAGAGCAGATGACGGTGGATTGTTTCACGACCAATACATCACTGTGAATGTATCGCCGTAGCAGCGGAATCGCCGGGTTGATCTGGAGTATTGGGGCAGGAGAATAAGGGCATTCTCCTGCCTCATTTTTTTGGAACTTATCCCTTCACTTCCCGGACATTGGACAGGATACTGTGCACCCTGGTGAGGAAAAACATGAACATGGCATTAACCCGAAAAATCCCAGTGCTGATTCTGCTGCCGGTTCTGTTGCACGTCTCAATGGTTCTGGCGCAGGAGACGCAAAGCGACAATGCCACGGTCACTTATCCAGCGACATTTTTTGCGCAGTTCAGTCCGGTTTCAGTCAATGACATGCTGAGTCGCATTCCCGGAATCGGACTGGCGCTGGAGGGAAACCAGAGACCGGGGCCAGGTGCGGCCAATCCCAACAACACCAACAATCGCGGGCTGGGTGACAGTGATCAGATACTGATCAATGGCAAACGTATGGCTGGCAAAGCCAATGAAGCCCAGAGTCAGTTGAACCGGATTGCCGCATCACAGGTTGACTATATCCAGATCATTCGCGGTACCTCCGGAGATCTGGACGTGCGCAATTCCGGACAGATCGTCAACATCGTGTTGTTGGAATCGCCAGCGAGTTACAGTGTATCCGCTAACCTCGGCGCCACCTGGTTTCATGATGACACCCTGGAACCGGTTGGTTCCCTGGCACTAAACGGACAATCAGGGTTGCTGAGTTATCTGTTCAGTGCCGAAGTCAAAACCGGTTATGAGTTTTTACAAAGTTTTGAAACCAGCCTGCATCCGGATCTGGCTTTCAATGAAACCTTGGCATTTGATCGCCAGCAGGATCAAACGAATTACACCTTGAATTCAAATTTGGTGTTTGATTTGAGCTTGTCGGATCGTTTGGCGATCAATCTGCTCTACAGCGAGAATGATCCATCGGCCGAGTTACTGCGAGAGGTCACTGACTATAATATTGCGCCACCGAATGTTTCTTATGAACGGGAGGTGTTGCCGGCCACATTGGGCAATTGGGAGATTGGCGGCGACTATGAGCATTCATTTGCCAATGGCGAAAAATTCAAAATACTCGCAATCGCCAATCAACGCGATAACGATACGATCCGGGAGCGTTCGGTATTCAGCGCGCCAGGAGAGACAGAGAGCAAAAACCTTTTTCTGGCAACGGAAAGTAGCTATCGAGAACGAATCCTGCGCAGTTCCTATACCTTTGGTTTTTCTGCAGACCAAACCCTGGAGCTGGGAATCGAAGCGGCCCGGACCGTTCAGGATTCCGTGTTGCGACTGGGACAGAATCGACCCGGCCAGGGATCGCCGGATTTTGGCGGACTGGTTCCGGTAGCGGTGCCGAATTCCGATTCGACGGTTGAGGAAATGCGCTATGAAGCGTTTCTGGTTCACAACTGGCAGTTGAGTCCGCGCCTGTCGCTGGAAAGTGCGCTGCTGCTGGAAAACTCCGAAATAGAACAGTCCGGCGACATCGATAACAAGCGCGACTTCAGTTTCATCAAACCCAAATTCGATTTGCGTTTCAATATCAGCCGCAGTCTGCAGCTTCGTACCTCGGTAGAAAAATTTGTCTCACAATTGAGTTTTGCCGACTTTTCCGCGGCCACCAATAGTCGCGATGATGATCAGGATACCGTCGCCGGTAATCCCGAACTGGAACAGGAACAGATCTGGCGTCTGAACCTGAATCTGGACTACCGGCTGCCGAATGACGGAGGTGTTCTTAATACCAGGTTTTTCTATTTTGATGTCAATGATGCGATCGGCAGAATAGACATATCCCGGGCCGGTGAGGCCCTTGCTACTACCAATGGTAATGTGGGCGATGGCACGGTGGTGGGACTCAATCTGGACGCCAGTATTCGTCTCGGGTTTCTCCAGATGCCCGGGGCCGTTCTTACCGCCGGGGTCTTGTTCCAGGATTCTTATATTGATGATCCATTAATCGGGTTTGAACGCAAGATAGTGCCCTATGATCGCGGCAATTTCCGCTTCGGATATCGCCAGGATGTAACCAGCCGGCAATTCAGTTACGGATTCAACTACCGTGACGGTATCGATGGCAGCAGGACACTCTTCGATATCGACAATGTGTTGTACATCGGTTCGAACAGTGATCTGACTTTTTTCTTCGAAAAGCAGGGACCGGGTCGTTTCACCTACCGGCTGGAAGGTGCAAACCTGCTGGACCATGAAAGTTGCCGCGAACGACGCAGGTATACCGGTTATCTGCGCGATGGTCAGCTAAGAGAGATCGAAAGGTCCTGCACCACCAATGGCAGACGGTTCACTTTGAGCATGCGCGGGACGTTTTAGGCCGCTCACCTGATCCCTGCTGATCCTCTGCTTGAAACCATGAAACAAATTGTCTACAGTTCGCCCACCTGTACCAGGTGCCAGTCTCTGCAGCAATGCAGAACTGGGTAAACGGGAAGTCCGGTGCGTGTTTTTCAGCTGTTGTCTATAAATAGCTGTTGCAGATAAAAAACACCAGACCGGCGCTGCCCCCGCAACGGTAAGTCATTTCGAGTTGGTATTTTCTCGATCTGATGAGCCCGACACCGGCCTGGAACAGACTACGTCATTGCCCGGCAATGACAATAACGATGCAGCGGAGGGCTCATCGGTAGTCGGATTCCTTGCTTCGGCAATCTACCCGCTACTTTGTCTCTCCCTCATGAAAACTTTTTTCATCGAGGATAACTACAATGAAGTCATTTTCTTTCGCATTTGTCGCGGCGAGTATTGCGCTCGGTTCAACTTCAGGTTTTGGCCAGGA
>JBBDXV010000301.1:0-3173 GCA_040902165.1 Pseudohongiellaceae bacterium | reverse complement strand
ATCGAGCGCTTTGCGGAAGACAATGATGATATGGGCTCCTTCGGCACGACCAACAGTCACTCCGAGAACAGTCAGCTCAGCTGGCGCAACACCCTCTCCTTGAATGTCGCCAATACACTGGTCTTTGGTGTGGATCTCCAGGAGCAGGAGCTGGAGTATTCCAGCTTTGGCGCAGTGCAGACCGATACTGCGCGTGACAACCACGGTATCTTCGGTGTTTTTCTGCATGATGGTAGTGCTGCCGATCTCACCATCTCGTTGCGCAACGATGACAATGAACACTTCGGCAATCATGCGACCGGCAGTATCGCGCTGGGGCGGGACTTCAATGAAGATTTTCGCGGCTGGCTGAGTTATGGGACGGCATTCAAGGCGCCGAATCTTATTGATCTTTATGTGGACTTTCCGTCCTTCTTTTATTTTGCGAATCCTGATCTTGAACCCGAGACTTCAGAAAATCTGGAACTGGGCCTGCAGGGCAATGCGCTGGGCATGCAATGGCAACTGAATGTGTTTCGCAATGAGATCGAAGACCTGATTGCCTCCGATGCGACGTTTACGACTTTGGCGAATGTGCAGGAAGCACGCATCAACGGGATCGAGGCAACTATCGCGGCAGAAATTGCCGACTGGCAGCTGAGTCTCGCCCTCACTGCGCTCGACCATGAAAACCGCAGTACCGGTAATGAACTGCTGCGCCGTCCGGACCAGACGGTTTCACTGAATCTGGCGCGCGAGTTTGGCGATTTTGACTTGGCGCTGAACGTGCTGGCACAAAGCGATCATGCCGATATTGATCCGGTGTCGTTTGGCAACTCCACTGTGGCGGGATATGCGACGGCTAACCTGGTGGCCGGTTACCGGATAAGCGCTGCGATGAATCTGCGTCTGCGCATCGGCAACCTGTTTGACCGGGACTACCAGATCGTCGACGGCTTCAATACCTATGGCCGTACGGCACAACTGTCCTTTGACTATCGTTTTTAGGACGGGCACTTTTAAGAAAGGTGCTTTGACACGGCCTGTATAGGAGATAGCCATGTTGATGAAAAAAATGTTGGCCCACCGGGAGGTGCTGTTTCTTCTGGTAATTGTCATATTGAGTACAGTGCTGCCCCATCCCGACAATGTCACACCGATTGGCGCGCTCGGACTGTTCGCCGGCACTTATATGCGTCAGCGGGGATTCCTGCTATTGCCGGTGATCGCCGCACTGCTTGCTGACCTTACGACTGTGGGTGTCTACAGTCTGTTGATCATGGTGTTCGTCTATGCGGGGCATTTACTGTCATCGCTGTGCGGACGTTATCTGGTGGACAGACACAAGCTGCCGAGTCGATTGCCGTTGGGCATTCTTGCGGCATCGTTTGGCTTTTATCTGGTTTCCAACATCGGCAACTGGTGGGTATATCAGCCGCATACGATCGCGGGAGTCATTGAGTGTTATGTCAATGGTCTGCCCTATCTGTTCCGGACCTTGCTGGGCAACGCGATGTATGGACTGTTGTTCTTCGGAAGCTGGGAATTCATGAATCGCCGATTGTCAGGAGACCGGGATCTTGCCCGTACCCTTAATTGAACAGAGGGTCCTCGGTCCCCGCATCGTCTCCCTGCTGCCCAGCGCCACCGAGATCGTCTGTGCGCTGGGTCTGCAGGCACATCTTGTCGGTGTCAGCCACGAATGTGATTTTCCGCTCGGTGTTGAAAAACTGCCCAGGGTCACCCGCACTGCGATCCCCAAAGGGCTCGACAGTCAGGCGATCGACAGCACGGTGCGGGCGTTATTGCAGACCCAGGCCGCGCTGTATCACCTGAATGAAGAAGTTCTCGCAGAATTAAAACCGGAATTGATTGTCACCCAGGCGCTGTGTGATGTCTGCGCGGTGTCCGCAGAGGAAGTGAACACGGTGGCCTGTCGACTGCCGGGTCAACCCAAGGTGATCAATCTGGAACCGATGAGTCTGGCTGAAGTGTTTGCGACAATTACGTTGCTCGGAGCAGTTACGCAACGGCAGCAACAGGCGGATCGCGTATTACAGTTATTACAGGGGCGCGTGGATGCTGTCACTTCGCGTACTGCGACCATTCCGGCAGTACAAAGGCCCCGGGTTGCGATGCTGGAATGGATAGACCCGCTTTTTAATGCCGGACACTGGACCCCGGAACTGGTGACGATGGCCGGCGGAATCGATTGCCTTGGCAATGCCAATCAGCCGTCACGGCGCATTGAGGCCAAAGACCTGATCGATGCCAATCCTGAGGTGATCTTTATCGCGCTGTGTGGTTTTGACATGGCGCGCACCGCAGAGGATTTGCCCTTGCTGAAAAAGATACCAGGCTGGGATTCACTGTCCTGCGTGCAGCAGGGTCGGGTCTACTACACTGACGGCAATGCCTATTTCAGCCGACCGGGACCGCGCCTGGTGGACAGTCTGGAAATACTTGCGCATACATTGCATCCGGAATTGCATCCAGGTCTGAATCCAAACTAGGAAAGTTGACTCGATCATCATTGCTGAATTGCAGATTGCCAGTTGTTGTTCGTTAGCGCACAGATTGTGTGTACCTGAATTACTAGTATCAGACTGGACCACAATGCAGCCTTTCCATTGAGCTGCGAAATTGGACCAAATAATCATTACATTAATTCAGGACATAAATTTTTATGAAAAACTCAACCAAGAACCAGATTCAAGGAAAAGTTCTCGAAGAGAAGGGCAAGTTAAAAGAAGTTACAGGAATAATGACCGGAAATAAAAAACTTGAACGCGAAGGCAAAGCTGAAAAAATTGCTGGCAAGTTTCAAAAGAAAGTCGGCGATGCTGAACAAGTACTTGAAGAGTAGGAAAACAAAACTGCAAAGTGGCTGCTGACTAGATTCCCAGCAACACAATTCCGCTGACGATCAAAATGACTATCGTGGTCCGCAACAGGGAAAGGCGTTCCTTGAGGACAAATATTGAAATCAGCAGCGCAAACAGGACGCTGGTTTCTCGCAGTACCGCTACCGGCGCGATGCGTTCCTGGCTGAAACCCCACACGACCAGTGCGTAACCTGTCGTTGACAACAATGCCACCAGCAAACCAACTTTCCAGACATTCTGCAAGGTGCTAATCAACAGGCTGCGCGGCCGACGCCAGAGCGCGACGATCGGTACGACCCAGCCGTCCAG
>JBBDXV010000300.1:0-3056 GCA_040902165.1 Pseudohongiellaceae bacterium | reverse complement strand
GTGAAAATATTCAAGCTGATGGCAGAAACCGACATGTCGCGACGCGCGGCAGAACCGCAACCGGATTCCCGCTATTTCCGCCAATGGGAAGTCGCCGGCAGTTCACACGTGGATATGGTATTTGAACTTGAATATGCGATGGAGCGCGCTCTGGCTGCGGGCGAACCGACCGATATGGCAACCGAACGTAATCCAGGTTGTGATCGTCCGGCTTACAGCCGCGTGCCGTTTCGTGATGTGATGAATGCTGCCTTCGAACATATGCAACTGTGGATCGAAGACGGTACGCCGCCGCCCAAATCGGCGCCTCTGGCAGTGGCACGGATGATGCCGGTCCTCGAGTTTGAACGCGATTCCTATGGAAACATTCTGGGTGGCATCCGCCTGGCGGAACATGCCGTACCTGTCGCTACCAACACCGGTGTAAATAGCGGCGCCAACAGCCGGTTCTGTTTCCTTTATGGATCCCACGAACCGTTTGACCAGACGAACTTGCGGCAGCTTTATCCGGATCATGCCAGTTATGTCAATGCGGTCAGGGCAGTGGTGCGGCAGAATCTGGCTGATGGCTATATTTTACCGGAAGCAGCAGCGCGGACTATTCAGGAAGCAGAGCAGTCCTCCATAGGACGCTGGTGATTCCGATCAGCGAAAAAATGATTGCCAGCCCTGTTTGCTGGTCTGTTGTTGTTCATGATTGACACCGTGATGATTTGTTCAAGGTCAATTCTGACTTTGTCTACAATTATTTACCGTCATGGCTTTTGCAGTTTAAGCAGAAACCGGTCGGTATTGCGGTTCAGCATCGGATCGAAGATAGACCGAACGTGTCGATCGTTGGGGTTGTGAAGCAAATCGCTGTCGCCAACCAGTTGCAGACCGGCCAGCTCGGCTACTTCGATGGCCTGGGACTTGAGCATGCGGTGAAAGCGACGATTCTCAAGATTCTCGCTGCCCTCGTGATCGATCACACCTATTATTCCGCCTGGTTTCAACAGCGACTTTACTTTCACCAATAACTCCACGGCACGGCCGGGATTGCCGTTGTAATAGTCGTGAAGAATCTGCGCGACCATCACCAGGTCCAGGGATTCCGGCGCAATCTCAATATCATTCATACTCTGCACCAGATGGCGCACATTGGTGAGATTGCCGCGTTCGATTTTCATATCCAGTGCTTCACCCTGGGAGATTTCCTGGCGATCTTCTTCGAAGCGAAGTCCGCGCGGAGTGTTCTGGGCGTAAACAATGCCTTCGGGCCCGACCGCCTTGGAAAGAATAAAAGTGTAGTAACCCCCGGCGGCATAGACATCCAGCACCGACATGCCCGGTTCGAGACCAAGAAAGTCCAGGACCTCCACCGGCTTTCTGGAATCGTCACGGACATAATCAATTACTTCCCGATCAGATCCGCTTATGGCCTTGCGCAATGCGTCCTTGTCCAGTGCCGACACCACGGCGCCGCCAGATACAGCGACCAGTGCAGCGCTGAACATCGTGAATAAGGTCGGTAATTTCATCGAAAATCCTCCGCTGTTGGGCGACGCCTACGTTAAACCTGCAGTCTTATAACTTCAACATGAAACCGACCTGTGACCAATCATTTCAACGTTCAGTTTGTCAGACCGATCCCGCGCGCCATCAATACCGCCAGAACCGGAATAAACAACAACACTAGCAATTCGATTCGCAATAACCAGATGAGCAGTGGCGGTACGGAAATATCGGTAGCAAAGGATTTACGATGACGTATAAAAAATACGGTGGGATAAACAGACAACAGGCCGAGCAGTGCAAACAGGCCAAGCTTGATGAAAAACAGGGGATTGGCGGAATAAAATTCTGCCGGTTTGCCGACCCAAAGCCACAGGGTCAGACCGAACAACAGCACCAGTACTGCGCTGCCACCATAGACGGCATCAACTTTCGCCAGGTTCCTGGAGTCCTCTCCGGTGATCTGGCGCGAAACTGCCATATTCTCGATGACCAGCGTCGCGGACAGGACAAAGATGGCAATGAAATGCAGATAGCGAAATACAATATAAGCCAATGGACGAATCCCCGGGTAGCGGATGAGCCGGATTGTAGCTAATTAAACGGCTTATCCGCTATCATCCCGACCTTTGCTGACAGACCTTGCGGTTAACGAACATGAACAATAATTTCTACGCACTGCTTGAATCCAGCATGCTGCAGTTTCCAGACAAGGTCTGCCTGGATTGCGATGACGGTACCCGGCTGTCATTTGCCCAGGTTCAGGAACTGACCGGGCGTATCAGCCGGTTTATACGCCAACAGGGTATTGTGCCCGGTGACCGCGTGGTAGTGCAGGTTGAAAAATCAGCCTTCGCGGTAGCCCTTTATCTGGCCTGTCTGCGCAGTGGCGTAATCTATATACCGCTCAATACCAGCTACACGCCGGAAGAAGTGGAATATTTTCTTTCCGATGCTGGCCCTGAATTGTTCGTCTGTGATCCAGCCGATGCTGAAAACTACGCCGGGATAGCCGTCAAATATCAGGCCAGACTGCAAACGCTGGACAAGAATGGTCGGGGAAAATTACCCGACAGCGTAGCCGGCATCATGCCGGATACCAATATCGAGCAAATGGCGAACGATGATATCGCCGTAATTCTCTACACCTCAGGTACTACCGGGCGCTCCAAAGGCGCCATGCTGAGCCACAGAAATCTTGCCAGCAATGCCGGGCATCTGGTGCAGATCTGGGGTTGGACTGATCAGGACGTATTGCTGCATGCACTGCCGATTTATCATGTCCATGGACTCTTTGTTGCGCTGCATTGTGCATTGCTGAGTGGCGCCACGCAGATCTTCCTGCCGGGCTTTGATGCCGGTCGGATTATTGCCTGCCTGCCGCGTTCAACAGTGCTCATGGGGGTACCTACTTTTTACACGCGGCTGCTGAAGCATGCCGGGTTCAGCAAAGACGTTTGCGCCAGTATTCGACTGTTTATTTCGGGCTCGGCGCCACTGCTGGCTGAAACTTTCGAGGAATTTGAACAACGTACCGGGCATCGCATCCTTGAGCGTTACGG
>JBBDXV010000299.1:0-3061 GCA_040902165.1 Pseudohongiellaceae bacterium | reverse complement strand
ATCCAGCACTTCCTGCCTGGCCTGCCGATTGAAGACAACGAGCATCGCAGCCTGGGCCTGCAAATGTCCGGTTATCACAGTCTGTCCGAGAATGCCAATCTTGCGATCGGCCTGGACCTGGAGTCCACCAATGGCCGATTGCAGGAATTCCAGGAACGGCCTACGGCCGGGTCCGCGTTTCTGGTCGGCACCATTCCGGTCGGCAAGCATTACGACTATGAAGTGGATGCGACGCAAATAGCCCCGTTCGTTCAGTATCACCACTATTTCGCCAACGGCTGGGACATGACCCTGGGTCTGCGCTACGAGCAGATGGATTATGAGTACGACAATCAGATGATCGATGGTCGCGTTCAGGAAAACGGGGTTCCCTGTGGTTTCGGCGGTTGTCGTTTCAATCGTCCGGCAGATCGGGACGATGACTACGGCGACTGGTCACCCAAATTTGGCCTGCGCTATCGCATCAACGACCTGCACACATTTTCTACGCGCCTGCAAAAAGGTTTCCGTGCTCCCCAGGCTACAGAACTGTACCGACTGCAGAACAATCAGACGGTCGCCGATCTGGATTCTGTTGAGATCGACAGCTTTGAAGTCGCGCTGGAGGGTGCCGGCTCCAACTGGGAATACTCGGTCACCGGTTTCTACATGGACAAGCAGAATGAAATCGTTACCGATAGTGGTCGTCTCAATCTCAACGACAGTGATACGCGGCATAAAGGCGTCGAACTGGCAGGAGCCTATGAACTGGCTGACAATCTGACATTCTTCGCTGCTTTCAATTATGCTCGTCATACTTATGAGAAAGATCTGGAGAACGGTGCATTGGCAATTTCCGGCAATGACGTAGACAGTGCCCCGAAAACCTTCGGTAATTTCCGTTTGCAGTGGCGGCCCATCGATTCCGTGCTCACTGAACTTGAGTGGGTCAACATGGGTGACTACTATTCCAATCCGGAAAACACCGCAGACTATGAAGGTCACGATGTCTTCAACCTGCGAACCAGCTGGGAGATCAACAGCAGTCTCAATCTGTCCCTGAACATACTCAACATCACTGATGAGAAATATGCAGAGCGGGCAGACTGGACCAGTTTCGGCGGCGACCGTTATTTTGTCGGCGAACCGGTGCGAGCGTTCCTGTCTCTCAACTGGGACATGAATTAGGATAAAACCGACCCGCCCGGTTCCGCGGGTTCAGGAGAAAACAGGAATATGCCGGCCCGCTGCCGGCATATTTTTTTCAGCTATGAATAAATTCCACAGTCACACCGATGATCCAGTGCTCAACAGACTGCGCACTTACTTCAGTCGCAGTGGCGCGAAAATTCCCGCCGGCATTCCTCATTCAGACCCTGAAATAAACGCGAGAACTCTGGCACGAAGACACGAGTTGCGCGAAGCGGCGGTATTGATTCCCGTGGTGAAGCCGTCTCACCTCTCTCCCAGCCAGATAATCCTGACCGTACGCTCGTCCAATCTCAGTTCGCATGCGGGACAGATCAGTCTTCCCGGTGGCTCCAGAGCGCCGCAGGATGCGGACATCATCACTACCGCCCTCAGGGAGAGCGCCGAAGAGATAGGTATCAGGATGGAAGATGTGGAAGTACTGGGAAGTCTTGGTGAGATTATGCTTCCGTCCGGCTTTCGTGTAACACCCGTTATCGGACTGCTGCCATCTGATTTGCAACTGACACCCTGCCCGATCGAGGTGAATGAAATTTTCCTGGCACCATCAAGCCTGTTGCTTGATCCGACTGCCTACAAAATTTCCAGCTGGAACTACGAGAACCGGCAACTTCGAATCTTCGAATTGAATTACCAGCACTATCGTATCTGGGGCGCGACGGCGGCCATACTGCAGCATCTGGCCAGTGAAATAGCCTAGAGCACCGGGTGGCGTACTCGGTTGCGGCCGGCCTGCTTTGCTTCGTACAAAAAACCGTCTACCTTGTCGATGAATTCGCGCGGACTCAATTCATCACCTTTCTGAAATACGGCAACGCCGAGACTGGCCGTCAGTTTAATATCGACACCCTGAATTTCGATGCGGGCGGATTCCATGATCAGGCGCAGACGATTGGCGAATAAAACGCCGGGCGACAAATCTGTATCAGGCAATATCAACGCGAATTCTTCGCCACCATAGCGACAGGGTATATCCAGACGCCGAATGGTATTGGTGATGATCTTGGCAACATAAGTAAGGGCATGATTCCCTACTTCGTGACCATAGGCATCGTTGACAACCTTGAAATGATCCAGGTCCATCATGATCAGCACAGTCGGCTGACCGGAACGACGGGTACGTTCCATTTCCAGCTCGACAGCCTGATTGAAGAAACGGAAATTGAAAAGCCCGGTCAATTCATCGGTCCGCACCAGGGCAGACAGTTCCCGAACTTCTTCACGCAACTTGATGACTTCGGGCAGGTGCGGACACAGGTGATTCCCGGCTGGACATTCCCGGTGCGTCGGCTCATCTTCATAGGGGCTTGGCATACTACTATTCTTGGGGCCGGCAAAGGCTCGTTTCAGACTGATGGGCCGAACAGTAGCACAAAATGGGACACCCGGAACAACCTGCACCTTGCGGTTTCTACCACAACTTTCCCGGTATTACTGCTTACGGAGCTGCCCACACGGGAAAGCTGTCCAGAACGCCGAAAGTAAGATGCCCCATGGTATATACCGAAACTGTGATAATGATCACGGAAAGCAAATCCAGCCATAGTCCGGCAACAACCATTTTCATGATTGGAATTCGCCCTGATCCATAAACAATGGCATTGGGTGGCGTCGATACCGGCAGCATAAACGCACAGGAGGCGGCGACAGCTGCCGGAATCAGCAGCAGGAAGGGTGATACTTCCAATGCCTGGGCGAGGCTGGCAAATATCGGAATCACCATGGAAGCAGTCGCAGTATTCGATGTCAGCTCGGTAACCCCGGTCACAAAAGTAGTCACCGACATAACTACCAATACCGGGCTTGCGTCGCCCAACATCGTCTCAAACTGTCTGGCAAGATAATCTCCCAGTCCAGAGGTGGTGAATCCCTG
>JBBDXV010000298.1:0-3072 GCA_040902165.1 Pseudohongiellaceae bacterium | reverse complement strand
ACCCCTGTTGCCGGGATGAAAACCCGGTGTCCTAGGCCTCTAGACGAAGGGGACTGCAAGGAAATCCTCACGACTGCTGTCGCGAGAAAGCCGGGCATTCTAAGAAGCCTGCTATTAGCAGTCAAGTAGAACGTGAGCACAGTCACAATGAACAAGCACTATCGGGTATAGGGTTCGACCGGAAGCACCGGCTGAGTTAAGATTCTGCCAGTGCCAGTTATCAAGAAGACGACCGCAATGTTACTGAACCGGCACTTAAAGAGTGCCGGTTCAGTAGCGGCACAGGGATGTGCCGCCGCCAGTCGCAGACTGGCGCGAGCCTGTGAAATACCAGCAGATTCGCACATCTGCGCCAGTATTTCGCAGGCGACCATCAAATAGTTCAGGACGAACTATTTGATGACCTGATCAGTATGTCGCCGGATTCTTCGGCAGGAATGACCGATATGGATATTGTTTTTACCTCATTGGCAGCGCTCGGTCTGCTGGTTTTACTGGTGATTGCACTGCACCGGCACCAGCTCAGCGCGGCCCAATCCCTGGTTGACAGAAATTTGCCCCTGCCCCCAATTGGCTTGCAGATCGGTCAACGACGAACGTCCATAACCCCGGTTCAATCAGAACCCCCAGCAGTGGAACCGGCAGTAGCGGAGTCCGTTGTAACGGGAAACCCCACCAGCACCAAGGGTCAGGCACCCCGGAAATCTGCCCAGGCTAACTGGCTGACACAGGTCGCTGAACTGAAAAAAGCGGGTCGTCGTGCTGACGCGCTCACGCTCTGTCTGAAGGCATTACCGCTATGGAGTGCATTCCAGCAAGCGAGTCTGCTATTGCGGGCAAATATCAAGGCCATCCAGGCAGCGAATCAGCCAATTGAAGAAGATCTCAAAAAACTCTACCAGCTGACGGCCGTAGCCGCACTCCTTCATGACCGCTCCAAAGGTCTTTCATCACTTACCTCAGCGCAACTAAAACGCCTGGATTTGACTGAAATCCTTAGCTTGCCTATGCCTTACAATGAAATCGGCTATTTGCAACTGCAGCTTATCAAAAAGAGTGATATCCGCGTGTTACTGGATACCTGGGGAAAACCAGCAGCACACCTCTCGCCCAGACAATTTCATCAGTCACTGTGGCAATCCCTTGTCGCTGGTCCGGGCCAGGATATCCCTTCTGGATCTTAGCGAGGCTCACAGGATCTGCATTCCAAGCCATTCCTGGAATCACTCTAATTCCACGCTTGACCCCCAATAGGAGCTGTGCGATTCTGCCCGGTGCGTCGAATTTCGCTATAAATTCCGGCGTCAGGCAGCAGCATTGAGTGCCTGTCATACCAGACTGAAATGAGAAACAGAGCATGACCCAGCGAGCGCAGCGCAAGACTCAAAAAACCAGGTCTGCGGCAAAGGAAGTCAATATTGATCAGCAACTGGTTGCCGAAGGCATTGCCCAATTAGCCAGTGAAATCAAGGTATTGGAAACCTGGCTTACAGAACTTGAAAGCTCGGCGAAAAGTGATTCGGATGCCATTGCTGCGCGCAAGTCCTATAACGATATGCTGAGAAGCCGCAAAGAAATGTTGAGCGCCTTGAATAAACACGCGCACAAAGCTGCCCTTTCAAGTTAGCCCAACCGTAGCAACTCCGCATTCCCCATCCTTTTTCGGAAACCAGCGTCGATTATGCTATCGAGAAATCAGGTTGCTGCAATGCTCGACATGCAGGCCGGCATGAATTCCAAAGTTGACGACCACTGGCTGGAAGCCAGGTACCCCTATCTGCGCGCGGTGGTGATAGAAGGTGCGGAAGCCATCGAACATCATGGCTGGAAATGGTGGAAGCACCAGACGCATGATCACGCGCAATTGCAAATGGAACTGATCGATATCTGGCACTTCATTCTTTCGGAGATATTGTTGCAGGCTGACGGTGATCAGGCCATGGCGATGGAGCTGATACTGACCTGTCTTGCCGAAAAAAATGACCAGATAACGTTCGATCAGGCCAGGTTTGAGCTATCAACGATGGATCTCGTTTCCAAACTGGAACTCTTGATTGGCATATCCGTCGTGCGAAAAGTAGAACTGTCACTGTTCGAATCGATCATCAAGGATTGTCGAATGGATTGGAGCAATCTTTATAGTCAGTATGTAGGCAAGAACGTGCTCAATTTTTTTCGCCAGGACCATGGTTACAAGCAGGGGCATTATCGAAAAATATGGCAGGGCCGGGAAGATAATGAACATCTTGTGGAGATACTGGCGTCACTGAATCCCGAGGATACCCATTTCCAGGACAAGCTGTATGCAGCGCTGGCACAGCGTTATATCGACTGAGGTCTCGACAACTCCTTATTGAAAGTAGGCGTTTTCACGCTGACTATGGTCAGTAATATCCCGCACTTCCGTCAGCTGAGGGACCTGCTCCAGCAAAGTTTTCTCAACGCCCTGTTTTAGCGTGACATCAACCATACCGCAACCCTGACAGCCGCCGCCAAAACGCAAAACCGCTACAGTCTCTTCAAAAATCTCTTCCAGTGTTACATTGCCACCATGTGCCGCCAGCGAAGGATTCACTTCGTTATACAGAATGTAGTTCACGCGATCTGCCAGTGAGCTGTTACCAGTCAATTTGGGTAATCTGGAATTTGGTGCCTTGATTGTCAGTTGTCCGCCCATAGAGTCCTTGGCAAAGTCCACTACCGCATCCTCAAGAAACGGGATACTATGCTGCTCGATAAAGGCTTTGAATCCCTTATAATCCTTCACCTCATCGTCAGATTTTTCTTCTCCGGGCCGACAGAAGGAAATACAGGTTTCAGCTTTAGGTGTACCTGCATCGAGAATGAATATTCGTACCGCGATACCCTCGCAGTTTTGCTTTTTCAACAATTCTGCCAAATAGTCCTGAGCAGGTTCAGTAATCGTAATCATATTGAGCTCGCGTTTTAGCCACTATGCGGGATTGCCAAGTTTACCCTAATCAAATTTCAAGTTAAATACCTTACTAAATTAGTTGGTTATTTTGCCCATACAGTACTTATGGCTTCTGTTAGAATTGCCAGCTTTTTGAA
>JBBDXV010000297.1:0-3074 GCA_040902165.1 Pseudohongiellaceae bacterium | reverse complement strand
GAGCGTGCCTGGAGTCGCCTGCTCGTTCTGTTCGAACGCGCATTGGCATAACACACCTTAATCGGGGGCCGCGAGGAACATGGAATCCTCCCGGCCCTTGTTTTATTTCTGCTGAGTTACAGAATCAATGCTTAGTTACAGGCACGCCTACCATGCCGGCAATTTTGCCGACCTGCTCAAGCACCTGGTGTTATGCCAGATCATCGATTATTTGAAAAAGAAACCCTCTCCCATTCGTTATATCGATACGCATGCAGGCGCCGGGTTATACGACATTACCGCAGACAAGAGTACATTGACCGGAGAGTTCGCCCGCGGTGCAGGCGCGCTTGACTATCAGGGTTTACCGGAAAGTATCAGCCTCTTCCGCGAGATCGTCACACCTTATTTGAAAAAGGGTCAGTATCCCGGGTCGCCTTTGATTGCGGCGAATCTGCTGCGGGAGCAGGATGAACTGCGGCTGTTTGAGTTGCACAACACTGACTTCCCCCTGCTGCAGGACCTGTTTGCCGGCGACCGGAGGGTCCGCGTGATGCATGAAGATGGATTCCTTGCACTCAAGGCATTATTACCTGTAAAAAATGCTCGCGCGCTGGTGCTGATCGATCCCTCCTATGAATTACAACAGGATTACAACCAGGTTGTGAACACATTGCAGGAAGGCTATGCGCGCATGCCGCATGGCGTTTTTGCGCTGTGGTACCCGGTAATAGACACGCAGGGGGTCAGCTATCTGCTGCGTCATGTCAAAGCCCTGACAAAGAATGCACTATGGCAATACGAACTGGATATTGGCAGCACCTCGGGCATGAGCCGTTGCGGCATGATCGTGCTCAATCCGCCCTGGAATCTGGGTGCCGAGCTTGACCCTTTGCTTGCAGCCCTGGAACGGCAACTGACCTCTGGTGGTGTCTACAAACGTAACAACTTGTGATTTGTCCTGTTTAACTCGATGCACTGAGGCACTGAGAGTGGACATTGAAGCAAGGGGCTTTTATCCTTCCCGCTGACGTTAAGTGCTGTAAATTCAGGTCTTTTAAATATGTCTTTGTCTCACGAAGTCGGAGCGAACAATGCGTAGAAAACCAGGGCAATTGTCTAAACGAAGGAAGCTGCCTCAGCTGATTCTGGGGATAGCCTTTTCCGGACTGTTGATCCCGGGAACGCTTGATGCCCAGGAGCCTTCTACCCTGGTTGAGTTCCTCTATCCGGAACTGGCCAACTATTTAAAAGCATTTGAGGTAGTACAGGCAGCCATTATTGAAGAAATCATATTGACCAACGAATCGCCGCAATCAGAAATCGGCAAGGAGCTGTTGCGCGAACAGCTTGAAGAGCTGGCCGAGACCAAGGGTTCGCATTACCACACGGCCGGAAACCACCTGGCAATGCTGGGGCCGTACCGGGTGTTCGAGAGCCGAGCCACTCCGGGACTGGTTGCGATGCTGAGACGGCAACACGATCAGGTCGAAGCCGATACCGCTTTGGCTGCATCTGGGGCCATTACACCAGCTGCCGTCACTGTGTTGCGTCGCGGGCATGATTTCATCCATCAATTAATCGAGATCTATCTGGATGGCTCAATCCTGGACAAGAAATTGGCCGTGGATGAGGCGGTTTCTACCTATCTGGCGGACGATGGATCTTCGATGGCCACGGATCCGAAGTCTTCCGACCTTTTGTCTGAACACCCTTATGCCTATGCCTATCGCGTTGGGTTTCCCCAACTGAGCGGATTGAATTGGGCTGCACAATGGCTGGAATTGGCTACCCTCGAAGTGTTGATCACCACCACCGGTGATGAGATCGCAAGAGAAGAGGCAATGGCGACCGTGTTGACTCTGTACAACGACAAGATTGCCCGGGCACATAACAGCCTGGTGAGCCTGCCGTCAGATATTCCCTCGGTACCGGTCATTGCACCCAACCTCTACAGTGCTCATTCTGAAGCCGCCGTCATCATCGACAATCTGTCCGCGTTCAGAATTGCGCTGGGCGATATACTGGCCCATCCCGATGTTGCTGACCGTGCCTCCGCAACCGATACCCTGGTCGCACAATTCACCAACAAGTCAACGGAACTGACTGCAGAAATTGATTATCTGTTGTACGTGCTGCGTGGCGGAATTTACAACCAGGGAGGGCCGGCCAAGGGCGGAATGGTTGACTCTGAGCGTAATCGTTCGCGTTCGTCGCTGGAGAATCCGCACGTCAGCAATCTGCCAATGCCTTTCTGATCCAGCAGGGAAACCTGCTTGCCTGCAGATTAACTTTTCAAGTGACATTAAAAAAGGGAACAGGATTTTATCCTGTTCCCTTTTTCATTTTGTCTTCCGCTTTGTCTAACGTTTTGTCTTGCACCGAGTCCAGTCGAGGAGACTGGACTTTTTACTTTTTATATCAGTTACCAGCCAGCGAACGCTCTTCCTTCTCTTTGCGCTCAGCGACCAGTTTGTCAAAACCTTCCTGATCCAGGTGGGTGATGGCAATCCAGGCATGTGACATTTCATCAGCAGTACGGCTGCCGCCCACTACCCACTGATCCGGGTCCGGATTGTTGGGGTTGTCGGCAGTATTGTCATACCACTGTTTGATAACCAGTACGGCGCCTTTGGGTACCAGCGGAGCGACATCAACCCCATACAGATGGCTGTGGTGCCAGGTGGCACTCCAATTGGAAACCTGACTGATTTCCTCGGTACGACCGGTTTCGGGATAGAAAATCTCCAGAGACGCGGCACGCATACGCAGGTGGCCGTGAGGCTGGAAGCTGTCGACACGAACCGGATGGTCGAAAGAGTGGTAGCCCTGGGTCATGGTATAGCTGTTGGGCGGAACAATCAGTTCGCCACGATCAAGCCGGTACAGTTTGAGGTCCTGTTTGTACTGGGCCTGTTCGGCATAGCCTTCCGGATGCAGCCACAGACCGATCTCGACAACGTTGTCTTCGATCACCGCATTGGGAGCTGTAGCGCCCAATCCGCCCGGGAATATATGAATATCCCAGGACACACGACCGTTGGCAGGCAGGGTACGGCACACGCCTTCCGGCATGATCTCGCCCCATTTGCCCA
>JBBDXV010000296.1:0-3089 GCA_040902165.1 Pseudohongiellaceae bacterium | reverse complement strand
GGAGCAATATTACCTGCTCTATCCATTGATCCTGATGATGGTTTGGTCGCGTGGCTTCCGCGCAGTTCTGCTTACCATCGGTACAATGTTATGTCTAAGTTTTCTCGCTTCAGTATGGGGCACCAACCATTTTCCCGATGCCACTTTCTACCTGCTTCCGATGCGCGCCTGGGAGTTGTTTGTCGGGGGTTTTTGCGCATTTGTTCTGCTGCGAAAAGCCAATAAACTGCAGTCCTGGAACCAATTGACCGCCGTATGCGGATTGTTGTTGATTCTGCTGAGCGTATTCTGGTTTGACGATGCCACACCGTTTCCAGGTCTGGCAGCACTACTGCCCACCCTGGGTACCGCAGCAATCATTGTCAGCGCGACGCCTGCGACTTTTGTCGGCCGGGCATTACGTTTTTCGCCAATTGTTGCACTGGGACTGATCAGCTACAGCGCCTACCTCTGGCACCAGCCATTGTTCGCCTTTGCCCGCATTCGACTGTTGCAGGTACCTACACCATGGCAGTTTCTGTTGCTCAGCGTTATGACACTGGCGTTAGCCTGGCTCAGTTGGCGGTTTATTGAAACACCGTTTCGAAATCGAACCAAAATCGTCACCAACACAGTAATCAGAAGCGCGCTTATTGCTGCGACCGTGCTTTTGGCACTCGGCATTACCCTCGACACCCGGACAGAACTGCCATTTCGTGCGGAATTTATCCAGCTTGAGTCCACCCTTTCAGACAATGATTGTCAGGGAAGCAGAATAAATTACGTCAGCCCTGAACAAGCCTGCATACACAATGCGGGCCTGCCGTTGTCAGTGGCATTGTGGGGTGACAGTCATGCCATGGCATTGACCACTGCACTGAGTACCAGCCTTGCTACGGTGAACACGGCATTTACCGAATTTACTTATCAAGGCTGCCCTCCCGTACCTGGCCTGCGACGCATCGATCGGCCGGATGAATGTGCGCGGTTCAACGGAGAAGTCCTGGATTATCTGCTCGTTAATTCACAGATTCGTTCGGTGATACTGGTTGCCCGCTGGCCGCTTTATCTGGAAGGCAGCGGGTTTGACAACCGGGAAGGCGGCAGTGAGTCTATGGGTCGCAACAACACACTGATGGCGCTGCCACTTGATGTTTCGGATGCCTATGCGGAAAACCCGGAGCGAGTCGCTGTAGTACTGGCAATTATTCGTGCAAACATCATTGCGCTGATGGATGCAGGCAAACAGGTGATCCTGGTTGATCCGATTCCGGAAGCTGGCTGGCATGTATCCGCGCTGTTGGCGCGGGAACAGTTAAACGATGTAGTGCGAATTGCACCTCTGTCCACCAGTTTCGCTGTCTATCAGGAACGTAATCAGCTCATTTTGGAACTGTTTGATTCTCTTTCTGCAGAAACAGATTTGATTCGCATCAGGCCGCAGGAATTGCTTTGCCAATCACTGCTGCCGCAACGCTGCGTCAACCAGTGGAATGGCGAAGCACTTTACATTGACAGCAATCATCTGAATCAGAAAGGCGCCATGATGGTTACCGAACTCATTGTCAGTTCGATGTAACAGATTCAATCTTTCGCAAGGTGTCTTGATAATTTTCGAGATAGTCACCTCCGAGCCGGACTGCCTGGCGCGCGTGAGCAAGCGCCTCATCCTGCCGTCCCAGTTCAAACAGGATAGTGGCCAGATTGTTATGGGCCGGCGCGTAGAGCGGATCAAGGGCAATTATTTTGCGGAACTGGATTACTGCTTCATCCGGTGAATTCTCTGCGTTTAGAAGGTTGCCATATCCCATCAGCAGATTACGATCGGCCGGCCACAACTGCAGACCGCTTATATAGCCGGGGCGAACCAGATCAGCCGTATTGTTCTGCTCCAGCGCAACGAGCGCGCTGAAATAGGAGACAGGTTCCGGCTTTTCCGGCATCATGCCGGGCACCAATGCCAGCATCGCCCAGTGTTCGGAACGCGCCCAGGTACGTTCGAAAACAGCGAGGGACATTTCGTAGTTTTCATAGACTCCGGAATTAAGGATCAACTTGCGCCGTTGCAGGTCATAGCCCTTCACGACAGCAAAGTGCCAGAGTGGATACCAGGACAAACCCTGATTCTGCAGCGTCAGCACCGGATGGCCAGCCGCCACTTCGCTTAACAGCGCCTCAAGCGTTGGTGTTATCCGATAGGCGAGACGGCCATGGCTGCGTGCAGCCGCCACCATCTCAACCTGAAAGGAGCCCTTTCGAGCCGGAACATACACCAGGGGCACCAGTTGCTCGGGTGTGACCTTGACGCCACTGGCATCCAATATCGTCGCCAATGCCGCAGGTCCACATTGATAAAGTTCCTGGGCAAAAAAAGGCACCTGGCTCAAGAGCACAGGTACCTCGAATTCCGGCGGAATCTGCTGCCACAGGGCAGCAGATTGTGGTGCCGAGACACAGGCGTTCAGCAATACCGCAAGAACCAGCATGACCAACAGTCTGATTCTCACCGCTGAGCGCCTGTGAAAGGCTAGATAGCGGGGAATACGTTAGTCGCGCCGAGCAAATCCAGCAGGACAAAGATCAGGATAATGCCAACCACGATACCTACGGCGCTACCACCGGCAGGAAGCAGTTCGAGCTGGTTCTGGATCTGCACAAGCTCGCTTTCCGTAAGATTGTCTATGCGATTGTCGAGATCCGCTGCACTTACGCCATAGGCAAGCAGTGATTCGCGCACATCATCGCGCGCCATCAACGAACGCACGTCATCACGCTGCATTTGCAGCTCAACCTGCATTGCCAGTGCCTGTGTATCAATGGTATCGGCCATGACCGGTGCGTGAATGCTGACGGTGGTCATTGCAATTGCGATTGAATAAATACCTAGATTTTTAAAGAATTTTGAGATTTTCATAAGTTTCCTTGAGAATGGTAAACAGCGGTCCACGTGTATCCACAGCAAATACTGTGAATTCACCTCGGCATTGCAAGATAGCAGATTTGCCGACTGTATCTGTTCGCTGGAGCACAGATTGAAGAACTGTAACAGGCTAGTCCTGAACTGGCTGCAGGTATTTCTCGTTGAAACGCTCATACAGCTCCTGTTGGGT
>JBBDXV010000295.1:0-3100 GCA_040902165.1 Pseudohongiellaceae bacterium | reverse complement strand
GGAACATCGGCTTTATTCGCGGCGGGGAACTGTATGACCCGGCGACCAATCCGGGTCGGGACCAGTTGTCGAGTGCGATGATGTCTTATTGGGCTAACTTCGCTTATACCGGCAATCCTGGTAGAGGACGTGATGGTTCCTTGCTCGAGTGGCAGGCCTGGCAGAATGGCGACGGTGCACCGAAGATGGTGATCCTGGATTCCGATGCCGGGGGTGGCGTTCGCATGTCAGCCGATGAGATGACCCTGGCGAGCCTGAAGGCGGAGTTTCTGGCTGAGACGTTTGATGATGTTGGCAATCGTTGTCTGTCCTACCGCAATACTTTCAGCGGCAGGGGATTTGATCGAGATGA
This sequence comes from Pseudohongiellaceae bacterium, assembly GCA_040902165.1. Taxonomy (GTDB): domain Bacteria; phylum Pseudomonadota; class Gammaproteobacteria; order Pseudomonadales; family Pseudohongiellaceae; genus NORP240. Next base: position 2,748 of record JBBDXV010000295.1, on the reverse strand, counting down.
GTATCTGGGGCTGGGTTGTAGTTTGGACAGTATTCCGGATGGTGGCGGGGATAGTGACTGAATAAATGGGGTCAGAGTAAAAATACAGTAGTTTCTACTGGCGTCGCTGCTCGGTGTGAATCAGATAAAACTACTGTATTTTTACTCTGACCCCATTTATCCGATTCACGCCGCTACTGTTATGCCAGCGGCTTGAGCACGACGCGCCGGTCGGACGACAATTTCAACATGTTGGTCGAGCGATACCAGTGCCTGCATCAGGCGCTCAAGTGAGATGTTCTGCAGCTTGTAGTGGCGAATCTGGGACACTTTCGGCTGTGTCATGCCAGTGATCTGGGCGGCGTCAATCTGACTGAGGCCACGCTTGTCGATCAGCTTGTTAAGCTTAACCGCAAGGATCGCCTTGGCCGACAGTTCTTCCGCATCATCAAATCCAAGGTCAATCAGCACGTTGTCGGTGCCTGGAGGTTTGGTTCTACGAGTCATGTCAATTTCCTGTTTACTCGATGCCGGATGAGCACTGTCGTCAATCGTTTTTCGATCAATTTCACATCCGGTCGTGGCGTTGCTATACCGGATTTGGATTTCTTCTGAAACGCATGCAGTACATGCACTGCATCCCCGGCGCGCAGTGTGTAGACCGCCCGGAAGGTGTCGCCCTGGTGATCTTCCCTGAGCTCATAGACACCTGATCCAAGTCCTTTCCAGGGCTTGGCCGAGCCGGGCGTATGGCCCAATTGCACTAGGAACAGGGCGACCCCCATGTCTTTCTGGACGGAAACCGGAAATTCCTTGAAATCCTTTTTCGAGGAACCCTCCCAGTACAGCAGCTTGCGTTTTTCGTCCATGAATTATATCCGTTCAGATATATTCTACAAGGCGCGGCTCAGCGTATTCGTGTCACGGCTGTGCGGCCTTGTCCTTCCTTTGCTACTTATATAGGACAGACTTTTGAGTTTGTCACGACGACCTCTCGATAACTTCCCAGTGGCCGGTCTTGTCGGAACCGATTCGTTGCAGTCTGCCCTGCTCGCGGAGTATTTTGATATGTCGCTTGATGGTCTTGTCGGTCACGCCCAGCGCGAGCCCCAACTTCTGAGCAGTTGCTTTTGGATCAGCCCGCAGCATTAATAGAATTTTGTTCGAAATTCCGTTTACAGGGACATTTACAGGGACATTTACAGGGACATCAAGCGCTGTTTCCGCTGCCACATCGATGTATTTGTACAGCGAATTGCCTATGGCATCGAGCATGAAGCTGATGAACGGACGGCAATCCATCGCACCGGTATGTGAATCCTGCAACGCCTTGTAGTACAGCGCCTGATTGTGGTGGACCAGGGTTTCCACCGGCATCCAGGCAAACAAAGGATTCCATCTGGAAAGAATCAGCGTCTGCCACAGCCGTCCGATTCTGCCGTTGCCATCGCGAAAGGGGTGAATGTATTCCAGCATGTAATGGACGGCGGAACTAATGATGAGCGGGTGCGCATCGGTGGACTTCCCCCATTGCAGAAGTTGCTTCACGAGAGCGGGGACCTTTGACGCCGGGGATCCTCGGTGCATCACCTCGCCATCGCCGCGAATGACAGCAACGCCAACCGAACGGAACTTGCCCGACTCTCCGATGAGCGTGTCAGTCAAGTGCGCGTGAGCCCGGAGCAGGTCGCCCACCGACCACGGTTCATAGCCGGTCATTTCGTTGTAGGCATGCCACGCGTTCTGCACTTCCTTTATATCTTTGGGCGGTCCCCAGACAGGTTTGCCGTTGATGACATCGGTGACCTGGCCCAGCGTGAGCCGATTGCCTTCGATGGCGGTAGAGGCGTGAATGGAAAGAATGCGATTGAGTTTGCGCAGATGCAGCACATCACCAGACTGTTCCTCGCTGATCTTTACGCGTTCCAGCAGCGCGTGAATGTCGCCGATTTTTCCGTGCCATGCGGGGTCTTCGGTATAAAACTTCTCAAGCGGTTTCACGACATTGCCCTCGGCTTGGGTGTGAGGATTTTGGTGATGAACCTACTCATCGTTAGAGGCCGCAAGGAATTTCCATCGGGTGGACAAGCTTGGTTTGCAAAGTGAAGCGAGTATTCCACAATCTGACATAGGGGTGAACCTTGGTTTGCTGAAGATTGAATCCCGCCTCGCAATGCGATTTCGAATACCCGCGATATTACAAATAGAAGGCCCGCGGAATTACTAATAAATTACTGGCACGACCTCGCTCAATGTTTCTGCCTATGCGCAATATATAGTTGCGTATACATTTGATTCTTGCGTTTATATGTGTTTTAGTTGCGCATAGGATTTGTACCCAAGATAGGAGCTTCAGGTGGCCCGGCCGATCCCCGAAAAAGAACTGGAAGCGATTGAGGACGTGGTGCGCCGTTATCCCGAGGGGGTAACGGCGCAGGAGATTGCCAGTGCCATTCCGGAAGGACTGCCGCTTCGTACCCTGCAATACCGCCTTCAACGTCTTGTTGAAGAGGGTCGGCTTGTCAAGGAAGGGGAACGGCGCTGGTCAAGATATCGGCTTCCGGCATTGGCGGGACAAGGAGCGGGCGCTTCCTCGGCACCTGAGGGTGAAAATGTCATCCCGCTATCGGAAGTAAGCGTGGCGACCCGCAACTATCTCCGCCAGCCCCCCGAGTCGCGACAGCCCGCTGGCTATAACACTGACTTTCTGGAATCCTACCGGCCTGGCGTCAGCTTCTATCTGTCACAGGATGAACGTTCGCACCTGGC
>JBBDXV010000294.1:0-3101 GCA_040902165.1 Pseudohongiellaceae bacterium | reverse complement strand
TGCCAGCTCGTCCTGATCTTCCAGCGCATGACTGATCAGCAATTCAGCCGGAATATTGCGGCTATGCCCGGCGGTGTCCTGATTCAGGTAGTGCTGCCCGACAAAAGCAGAAATCAGTTCAGGTTCATCTGTCAACAGCTTGAATTTTGGATAATAGCTCTTACTTCCTACGACTCTTCCGCTGCGTACGTAGAGCACCTGTACACAGTAGTACGGCGGCTTGATCGCGGCCGCAATAATATCTGCATCCGAGCCCTGGTTGGCGACAAATTGTTCTCCCTGGATACGTCGCAAGTCCTTGATTTGATCCCTTAATCTGGCGGCCCTCTCAAAGTCCTGGGCGGCTGCGGATGACTCCATGCGTTGGCCCAGCTCGGTAATCAGCGCATCGCTCTTGCCCTGCAGGAACAGGGTGGAAAATCGCACATCCTCGGCATAGTCTTCGGGACTGATAAAGCCCACGCAGGGGCCGGTACAGCGGCCGATCTGGTATTGCAGACAGGCTCTTGAACGATTCCTGAAATAGCTGTCTTCACATTGCCTTACGCGAAATACCTTTTGTAGAACATTCAAAGTATCCCGGGTCGCATGGGCGCTGGGGTAAGGGCCAAACAGGGTTCCCTTGCGACGCCGACTGCCACGATAGAAAGCCAGCCGCGGATAGGGATCGCTGTCGGTGAGCAGGATATACGGGTAGGACTTATCGTCGCGTAGCTGAATGTTGTAAGGAGGATGTGTTGCCTTGATCAGGCTTTGTTCCAAAAGCAGTGCTTCGGTTTCATTCGCAGTAATGGTGATGTCTATGCTCGCCACCTTGCTGACCATGGCCATGGTCTTGCTGCTAAGGCCGGCGCTGCGGAAATAACTGCTGACCCGGTTCTTGAGGTTGCGGGCCTTGCCGACGTACAGCACCGCGCCCCCGGCATCCAGCATCCGATAGACACCGGGCCGGCTACTCAAGGTCGCGAGAAATGCCTGCGGATCAAAAACAGGCGCTGCCGTTCCTGAGGCTGAAGCCATGGAAGCCTGGAATGCTCGCTAAGAGTTTGAAAAAAAGGGAATTATAGGGTTGCTAGCGGGTTGATGCTAATCAATGTTCGCGACTCGTTAGCCTCTCAGCTGTTGCCGGTAATCCTGCAGCTCTGAGTAGCCCTCGGAGAGTCCGCTTTTCATCGCCAGAATGGTCAGATGTACATCGCTCTTGATGCCGAGCTTGTCAAAAATCCGGTAGCGATAGCTGTAAACAGTTTTGGGAGAAAGATTCAGGGTCGTGGAGATATTACTGACTCGCTGTCCGTCTGACAGCAACATGGCAATCTGCAATTCGCGTTGGGACAGCTTGTCGAACAGCTTTTTATCCTGCCGATGGACAGGCTGAACGGCCATCTGTGTCGCAACCGATTGGGTGATGTAATGTTGGCCGCGATAGGCCATACGAATAGCCTGCATCAACTCCTCTACCGCCGCACCCTTGGTGATAAACGCGAGTGCGCCGGCCGCCAGCATCTGCGTTGGTATGGCCCCGACATCGATAGATGACATCGCGACAATTCTGATTTCCGGGTATTGGCGCAGGATCCGTTGGGTTGCCTCTATGCCGCCCATACCAGGCATTTTGACGTCCATCAGGACGACATCGGGAATCTGTGTGCGCAGCTGGCGCAGCGCGTCCTCACCGCTGTTGGCCATCCCTGTGACTTCCATGTCTGCTTCGTCGTCGAGCATCCTGGCGATACCATGGCGGACAAGGTCAAAATCATCCACAACCAGGATTTTTATTTTGTTGTCAGCGTTGAATTCGGTCACGGAAATTTACCTGCTGGAGTCGTTTCTGTTAGTTAACACAACATCCCGCTGATTTACACGCTTTGTAGGACTTATTGGGAACTGGTTCACACTTTTACAGTGATTCGGCTAGAACTGTTAAAAATGAAATTTTCTGAACTGTGAAAACCTTAACAAATGATGCGGACTTCCGGTTCCAGTCGAAGCGCAAATCGCGATTCCACCGACTCCTGCATCGATAAGGAAAAGTCCAGAATGTCCTGGCCGGTCGCGCCTTCGTAATTAACGATGACCAGGGGTTGCTCGGCATGAGCGCCAACCCTGCCAAGACGTTTGCCTTTGAACCCACACTGCTCCAGCAGCCAGGCCGCCGGTATTTTCACTGCGTCATCCTTTGCTGCAGGAAATCCTGGTATCTCTTTGAATTGTGAAGCGAGTTGAGCATAGACATCGCGACTGACTGTCGGGTTCTTGAAGAAACTTCCGGCATTGGGCAGGCTGAGCGGATCAGGTAATTTACGCCGGCGGATTCGGCAAACGGCCGCAGCGACCTGCTCCGGAGTTGCCTTTAATGCGCGCTCGCCAGAACCCAGCTCTTCTTTCAAGCCCTGGTAATCGATCTTGATAGCCGGGCTGCGGTGCAACTTCAGAGTAATGGAAAGTATCACCATCCGGTCCCGTGCCGTGGACTTGAACATACTGTCCCTATAACCAAACCCGCAGGCCTCACGGTCCATTACCAGCAGCCGCTTCTGATGCAGATCCCAGGCCCTCAGGCAATGAAAGCAATCCTGTAGTTCCACGCCGTAGGCGCCAATGTTCTGGATCGGTGCGGCACCGACGTTACCTGGAATTAATGCCAGGTTTTCAATGCCATAACACTTTTGTTTCAAGCACCACATGACCAGCTCATGCCAGTTTTGTCCAGCCTGGGCCTCGACCAAAATCTGGTCTGGTCCGGCGTCAATGTGCTCAAGACAGGTCATGCCGGTATTGCCAATATGCAGGACCAGCCCCGGATAGTCGGCAGCGAACAGCACATTGCTCCCTCCGCCCAATACCAATAATGGCAGTTGTCTTTCAGCAGCATAGTGCGTGGCCTGCGCCAGCTGTTCCAGATTCCCGATGTCGACAAACGCCCGCGCCCGCGCTACAACGGCAAAGCTGTTCAGCTGGCTCAGGTCCTTTTGTTCCTCGATCTTCAGACTCATCGTTTTCTGCCTGGATACATGAGCTGGACTACCGCTGCTGCTCGGGAAAATGCACCTTCACGATATGATTCAGTAGCTTACCTGCTGCTTCTTCAACCAGATCCA
>JBBDXV010000293.1:20404-21645 GCA_040902165.1 Pseudohongiellaceae bacterium | reverse complement strand
CCAGAAAATCATCGTCCGTAAAACCGGAGAACATTGACTCTGATCTGGAGTGATCTAATGAACGCTGGCAATATCTTTTAATGAATAATCCCCAGCTGGGATACAACTATCCCGCTGCCGCTTGAAACGATAAAGGTTCGCTGACCCGCGACAAATCGACCCTGATTCTCCAGAATGTCGTAACAAATCGGTATCGTTGCGCTGGCAAGATTTCCCAGCCTTTCATACGTGGCAATCGACCTGTCTACCTGAATATTGAACATATCCAGATACTTGTAGAACGGTTTGGCGCCAACCTGGTGCGGAATCATCATATCGATGTCCTCCTTGCTCCAGGCCAGTTTGTCCAGGGTTTCCGGAATCATGCGCTTTACCAGGTTGATGGTTGTCGCACAGATCTTACCCATCTTCATCGCAAAAGAAGGTTCAAGTCCCCACTCATCCCAGAAACACAGTCGCGAATACTTGGACTGACACTGGGTGTGTACGGCCTGTATTCCTGACCCGTCGTCGCTGGGTCCGAGAATCATGGCGCCTCCGCCGTCACCCAGGGTAAATGCACCCAGCGTATCTCGCACGTCAGGCATTTTCAGCCGACCTTTTGCGAAAAGATTTCCGACATGCGCAGTTTTGTTGCTCGATCGTTCACCGGTACAGACGAGTGCATATCTGATCCTGCCGGATCGGATCAACAGGTCAGCCTCTATCAGGCCGGCTGTGAATCCGTGACAAGCGTCTGATTTGTCCCAGCAAAAAGGGGCGTTGATTCCAAGCTCGTGAGCCACCCGGTGCGCGGTTGCCGGCTCAGAGTAGTCCCGTTCGATTCCGCAAAAAAAGACCGCATCGATCAGGGAGCTGGAAACGCCGGATTTTTTCAAGGCATTCTGACTTGCTTCAATGGCGAGATCTCCGGGTTTTACGCTGCTGGGACAATGCCTGACATGAGTGATTCCCAGCTCTATTTCAACCATGTCGTTTGACAATCCCAGGCGTTCAAATCGTGCTTCGTCCAGAAGACTCCTGGTTGACACTTCGATCCTTCCCAGGCTGGAACCGGCAGCCAATATCTTGGAGTTCTGCATTTTTGTATCCTCGGCGTTTTTGGAGGGAAAACGTAGGATCCGAACACTTCCTACTGAAGGTATGTTCGTTCAAAAACACAATAAACTTAGCCTTTAGCAAAAGAATATCGAATATGGGTGCAGAAAAGTCTTACGTTAACCCATTTGATTATCAATTCC
>JBBDXV010000293.1:0-20304 GCA_040902165.1 Pseudohongiellaceae bacterium | reverse complement strand
CTGGATTTATCCATCATCAGCAGTGCAAACACCATCTGAAATTTTGTCGACAGCCAATAAAGGTTGTCTTTGGTTTCATGCAACATGATAAACAGGAACAGCAGGGTTGCAATTGGCAAACTGATTGCTGAGGAAGACTGGAATCCGGCCAGGCGAGCCAACTGTACGCCAGCAAAAACCGTCAGCATCGGTGTGAACGCAAGGAGACTAACTTTGCATCTCGAAACGATGTGGGTAGAGCTTGAAGTGAAAATGGTAAAAGCCAGCATGCCAACGGCAAGCAACAGATTAAATGCAATAACAAGCATTGAAACGCCATAAAATTGGCCTGGCGTAGAGATTATCGACCAGCCGATGAATTCGTAGCCGGTTATGACCAGACCGGACATATGTAAGATCGCAATGATTACAGAACCGAGATAGCTGGCTACACTGATTTGGAAAACATATTTTGATTCGACGAGGCGTAGTACAAGAGTTAATAATGCCGGGGCAATGAAATACACAACCAACATGTAACAGTTGAAAAGTAAACGCCCGGTGGATTCAGATTTCAGATAGGTGAAATAGGTCAGGAACTCAGCTACATTCTGCAACAGCAGAATCAGGCAAAGTATCGCAAAACTTCTCGCTAATGGAGTCTTGAGTTCGATATTGAACAGAATAGCCAGCTTGAGGATCAAACCTACAAGCGCTACCAGTCCAAGCATTACAAATCCCGCACTATCCATCCCCGCCAGTCCCGTCATCTTAGATGCAATTGTGCTGATTCTAGCGGGATTTTGCTCTACTTGCCACTTTGTAATTATCACTTAATATTCAATAGGTTATAGACCGGCATCAGGGAAGCAGGCAGTTTCGATGCGCTGTGGATTTGCAAGCGTGACAGAAACCGACTGCGTCAGTATCGCAGACCCTTAAGTCCACTATGGAATCTCCAATGGCAGCAACAAGCGAATAAGCATTGACTATTAAGAGTCAGATGTTAGCTTGTCGGGTTCCTGAGCATCCCCCTCACACGACTGAATTATGAGTTCCGATAAAAACCAATTTCTGATTCGCCTGACGATCCTGACTGTGGCTTTTATTGGCGGATTCGCAATAATGTCGGTCGAGTTGTTGGGCGGAAGAATATTGTCGCCATACTTTGGCAGTAGCGTCTATGTTTGGGGCAGCATAATTACCGTGTTCATGCTGTCTCTGTCTATCGGCTATCTCAGTGGTGGAAAATTATCGATAAAAAATCCGAATCCACTGACTTATTCCGGGTTTTTTATAGTGGCCGCATTGCTGTTATTGCCGGTGATATTGTTTGCCGAAGGAATAATGGAACAGGTCTTTCTTGTGGTTGAAGATCCGCGCTATGGATCTTTATTGGCAAGCCTGGCATTGTATTTCCTGCCAACGGTCGTACTTGGCATGATTTCACCTTATAGCATTCGACTGCTGGTCAGCAATCAAAGTCATAGCGGGCATGTAGCCGGCCAGTTATATTTTGTGTCAACCATGGGGAGCGCCCTGGGCACACTGGCGACCTCGTTTTATTTCGTTCTGTGGTTTGAAGTGAACCAGATTCTTTGGGGAATCATAGCGGTGCTGATGACCGCAGGGTTGGCAGTTATGACTGTAAATTATGTGCCGGCGCTGTTACTGGCGAGAGTTCAGAATCATGAGAATTAACAGATCGAACAATTTTTGCCGGCATTGGTTTGTCATGTTCCTGCTGATGAACTTGCCAATTTCATTGGTACAAGCCGAAGTTATCCATGAGAGGCGTTCCCTTTATCGGGACATCACTGTGGTTCAGAACGGTCCCAGACGCTGCCTTATTTTCAATGTTCGAATTGGTGACAGAAATCAAACCTGTGTTGACGTTGACGATCCGGAAAAGTTGGTCTTTTCATACACCAGAATGAGCTTTGCGGGCCTGTTGGTACGTCCCAACCCGAAAAAAATACTTGTTGCAGGTCTCGGTGGCGGTAGCATCCCCATGACATTTGCTGATCTTTATCCAGACGCACAAATTGATATCGTTGAGATTGATCGGGCGGTTTTTGATGTCGCAAAAGAATTTTTCTTTTTTGCAGAAAACGAAAATATGCAAGTCACCATAATGGACGCACGGGTATTCGTAAAACGGGCTGCGTTACAGAACAAGAAGTATGACTATATTGTGCTCGACGCGTTCACCGGTGATTACATACCGGAACATCTTCTCACGCGTGAGTTTCTGGAGGAAGTCAGAAGCATAATGGAAGTCGATGCAGTGTTGGTTGCAAATACGTTTTCCACCAGCCAGTTTTATGATTATGAATCTGTTACGTATCAGAACGTTTATGGTGAATTCTTTAACTTCAAGCTTCCGAATTCCGGAAACCGGATCATTATCACCCGGAACCAGCCGTTGCCGGACAGGGGAGAATTGATTTCCGCAGCACAGCAGATTTCAAGTCGATTGGAAAAGTACGGAATACCAATACTCGAATATCCTGCACGAATGTCAACTTCAATAGATTGGGATATGAGTCGGCGTGTGCTGACAGATCAATTTTCACCGGCTAATTTGTTGCGGGACAATTGAATCTGATTTAAATGAGAACCAACCGGGACCACAGGTCAGTGAGTGATAATTGCCTTCAGTGCCCCGGCGTCCAGTATTTCCACTTCCTTGTTTCTTACTGCAATTATTCCTTTTTTCTGCAGTCCGGTAAAAATTCTACTTACTGTTTCCAGGGTTAATCCCAGATATTCACCAATATCTCCACGCGTCATGTGCAGCAAAAATTTGTCCGGTGACAATGATACACGGGCATACCTGGATGAAAGGGTGAGTATGAAGGAAGCAATCTTCTCTTCGGCAGAATAACTACTTAACAGTGTGTGTATCTGCTGATCCTTGGCTATTTCGCTGCCCATGATGGCAAAGAAATGATGCTGGAGGTTGGGCAACTGATGGCTGAGCTTTTCGAGTTGTGAAAACGGAATTTCACAGACAGACGCATGTTCCAGTGCCACGGTTGAATTGGTATAGTTCTTGGCAGCTATGCCATCCATACCAATAATCTCTCCGGGCATAAAAAAACCGGTAACGCGACCCTGACCGTCCGGTCCCAGCACATAGGACTTGAAACTGCCGGAACGTACTGCATAAACCGACTTGAACTGGTCTTTCTGCCGGTAAAGGTGATCACCTTTCTTCAATGGTCGATTGCGCTGAACTATTTCCTCCAGCTGGTGAATCTCGGACTTGTTCAGAGCTATAGGAAGGCAAAGTTCGTTCAGCCGACAATTTGAGCAGGAAATTGACTGGTTATGCGGGCAGGCGCGAACCGGTACCTTGGAGGTATCGGCAGATTGAACCGCCACCCCTTTCAGTGACACAGCGCTGAAACCGGAACTATCCTGGCCGGTAGCCATTTCCTCTCCTCGAATTTCTTGCAGGTGGCCAATACTGCCATTAAAACCGGGGTTCGACAATGCTGCCGTAGCGACGCCCATGACCTTGTCTGCCAGCCCCTTGAATTCAGGTAAATTCTCAGGCAAACGACAGGCCCCAGAGCAGCTTCCGACCATTGTTGATATTTCCCGCCAGAATGATTTAGATTAATTTCACAACGTGGTTTACTGTTAAAATCTTCGCCATAAGTGTTGTTGCGCGATGCAGCGATACACCACGAAGAAATGCCGGTTAAAAAGGAGAATTTTATGTTCGAACTCAGCCGAATTCTTGTAGTAATCGAACCCCACGATGGCGCGCAACCGGCAATCGAAAAAGCCATGCAGTTAGCGATGTCTGCTGATGCGGAACTGGAACTGTTCGTCAGCGATTTCAGCAACTATCTCGAAGATGGCTATTATTTTGATCCTCCCAGAGCGCAGGAGCTGCGCAGAGAGCATGGTGAGCGGCATCTGCAAATGCTTGAGAAACTGGCTCAACCCCTGCGAGACAACGGTCTCGAGGTTTCCTGCTCGACCGCCTGGGGAAATCCGCCTTACGAAGAGGTAATCAAGCGGGCTAAAGAATTACAACCGGATCTGGTAATCAAGGCGACCAGCCACCAGTTGAAAATAGCCAGATTGCTTTTGAACAACGATGACTGGGAATTGATCAGATATTGTCCGGTTCCGCTGATGCTGGTGAAAAATCAGCCTTGGGCCAAGTCACCGGTGTTTGTCGCAGCAGTGGATCCGGAACATTCCCATGACAAACCGGCGACACTGGACAACAAGATCCTTGCTACTGCATCTGAGCTTGGCAAACTCTGTTCCGGAGAAGTGCACCTGTATCATTCAACCCATTTGCCCCCACTCTCGGGTCTTTATCCAATACATAGCGACTATCAGGCGGATTCAAAAATAGTCCGGACCCTGGCCGAACAACATGGATTGGAGCAGGGGAATTGCCATTTGAGCGAAGGCGATATTACGCAGACACTACCGGCACTATGCGGTGAGATTGGCGCGAGCGCTGTAATTATGGGTGCTGTGTCACGTTCGCGTCTGGACAGAATGCTTATTGGTAATACTGCGGAACGCGTACTTGACCGGCTCGAATGTGACGTAATCGTAATCAAGCCGGACAGTGCCAGACCGTTGCAAAAGTTGTTGCTTTAAGAGTCTGCCTATTTACCAACCAGCACAGTCAACACATCACAGGTTGCGCCATGCAGCACTTTATTGGCAGTGGAGCCGAGTAATATCTTCCAGCCTGAATGGCCGTGACTGCCTATAACGATTGCATCTGCCGAAATTTCTGCAGCCAGATTCCGAATTTCTATAGCCGGTGAACCCAGCAATGAGAATAACTGGCTTCGGTCAATTTTCAGCTTGTCCCCGATTTCTGTCAGTTTCTGCGTGGCGATCGTCATTGCTTCCTGCTGCAATTCATTAATGTTAATCGCATAAGCATCCATACTGTAAGCCGCAGCAATAGGTTCAACGACGTGTACCAGATTGAGCTTCCTGGCATCGCCAGAAGCAACTTTCAAGGCCTTGTCGATTACTTTCTGCGAATCACCTGACAGATCAATGGCAACTACGATTTTGTTGTAAATGCTCATAACTGTTACCTGTTATTTTATATGGGTAGAACCTGCTGGTTAGGTCATCACAGCAAGCATTTATTGAATACTGTATGTTCAGTGACAGCATTGACGCATGTCAATAGTAGTAGTCTGAGCAGTGGAAGTCATTACAGATAAGGAGAGAAAAGCCATGCAAGTGCGTTTCTAAGCCGGGAAAGCTTTGAAATGGTCCGTAATTGCGCCAGATCAACCCGTGTTGCAGCCTGAATTCTCGGCAGAAAATAATCAGCCAGTTTGATGTTGACTGAGGAAGAGAAGATTTCAAGACCCAGTTCAAAATTCAGTCTTAAACTCCGGGAGTCCAGGTTAGCCGACCCGATCAATGCGTAGTGGTCATCGATCAGCAACACCTTGGCATGAGCGAACGGTGCCGGCTGATGGTAGATTTCTATATCTTTTTCGATGAAATAGGACAGAGTGTTCTGGGTTGCCCAATTCACCAGGAAAATATTGCTCCTTACCGGCAACAATATTTTCACATCGACACCGCGAAGCCGCGCGCCCAGCAATGCCGAAACGATGTCATTCCCGGGAAGGAAATAGGGTGTCATGATCCACACCCTGGAGCGCGCAGCCGAAATCACTCCGACTATCAGATCATTCAGTCGATCCAGGTATTCATTAGGTCCGTCGAGAACCAGCCTGGTCCAGATTTCGGATTCAGTCCGGTTTTCGTTTTCCGGCATGAAACGAGAATTCCCGCGATCGGGACGACAATAATTCCAGTCGCTGAGAAATGCGCGTTCCAGCTCGTCGACAATCTTGCCGGTGAACCGGAAATGCAGGTCCGAGACATGGTCGGTATGGCTCTTATCTCCGAGCAAATGTCTTGTCCCGATGTTTTGCCCGCCGGTAAACCCGACGTTACCGTCAGCCACGAAGATCTTTCTGTGGTTTCGCATATTGACATGCAATGCCGGGGGAATCACGCTGATCGGGTTGAATCTGGCGAAATTAAGACCCTTGCGCCTGAGAGTGCCGCCGATCCGTGGCCAGGACATATATTCACCCAGCCCGTCTACAATGATTCTTACGTCGACTCCTCGAGCCTGGGCGTCGCCGAGAGCAGTAGTAAACTCCGCGCCTACCGAGTCGTTGTCGATAATATAACTGGAGAGATAGATTTTGCGATTGGCATTTCGAATCGCATCAAGCATGGCAGGATAAAGTGATTCGCCGTTTTCCAGGACAACCACTTCGTCACAGGATCGCAATCCCTTGTGGGTAACGTTTTCACCCACGGTCGACAAAGGCCGCAGATTTGTACCGCCTGGATCGCGGACGCTCTCGGTACCATCAGCTTCAATGTTGACAGTATAAAGTTTGTGAGCCGTGTGTTTGATTCGATTAATACCGAATATAAGATAAGTCATGGGGCCGAAGAATGGCAGAAACAGACAGAAGGCGATCCAGCCAAATGCTGCGCGCGCATCGCGTTTGGTCAGCAAGGCGTGCAGGACAGCAGTCCCGCTGGTAATAACTATAAAGCCGGTAATCAGAAATGTAGGTGGCAAAGGAATTGTCCCGCTATTTCAAGATTGATGGAGGCTGACCCCTGCTATTACTGCACAATGGTCAGAAATTGAACGCCACTCCGCAGCGTTCATGATAGTACATGAATTTACTCTGAATCCGCGCAGGTAAATGCGATCCATTGCCAGTATTGGTTTCAGCGCTGGATAGGTATTGCCCATTTTTCTGTTGTGCTGGAAAAACGCGTCTTTCAAGCCCAGTTCCTGTTGCAGAATTACGTGGCAGGTTTTTCTCCAGTCATTGAAATCTCCGGCAAGGATCAAAGGATCGGATGGCGGGATCGAGTTTTCAATATATTTGACAAGTTTTCGAATCTGGATTCGCCGCTCAAATTCAAACATTCCCAGATGTACGCACAATAGATGCAGGTTATTGCTTGTTATGCCGTGCAGTATTCCCCGATGCGAGAATTTCAACATGGACACATCCAGATTGTTCCACTGACTGAAAGGTGTCTCGCTCAGTATGGCATTTCCGTGATGACCGTGTTGATAGATCGCATTCTTGCCGTAGGCATGATGTGTCCAGACCGAGTCGGCCAGGTACTCGAGCTGGTTGGCTTGTGGCCAATCTGAAATCTTTTTACGCAGGATCGTATGTTCACCGACAACTTCCTGCAGGAAAACGATGGTCGCCTTGCTGGACCGAAGACAGCTGCGGATCCTTTCCAGCGTGAAATACCGTTGCCCCATTGAGAACCCCTTGTGGATATTAAGGGTCAAAACTCTGAAATCACCAGCGCTCATATTACGTTTCCCAGTTGCGGTAACAGACAGCTATTGAGCTGTATCAACACAGGTAAAACCCTGATACATTACATTTTATGGAGTGAAGTTGCACCCTCGGAGAAAGTTAATGAATCTGGAGCAAGTAAAGCAGGAACTGTTGGCCGCGAAGGTGGAAATTGAAGCCCGGCTGGAACGGACGCACAAGCATATATACGGGAAAGACGAACCGATCAGCCCCAATTTTAACGAACAGATAAAGCAGACCGAGAATGACGCCCTGGTACGGGCGCTGGAAGTAGAGGGACAGGAAGAATTGCGCTTGATAATCCGTGCACTGAAACGGCTGGATACCGGTACGTATCTGGATTGTGGAAGCTGCGGGCGTCCTATCGGAGAGCAACGACTGCAAGCGATTCCCTATACGGACCTTTGTATCAATTGTGCCAGTGACGGTTGATCTATCAACGAGGTGAACTGTATGAACGCAATAAATCAAATCCTGGTTGTGCTGGATATCTTTGCGGATGAAAGCGATGAACCAGATGGCTTGCCGATTGAGGTAGTCAAGGCACTCCGGTTTATTTCCTCCAAGTCGTCTTCGGAACTTCTGCTCGTAGTTTGTGGATATGAAAAGTTTCTCCACGACAGTTACTACAGTTTCGGCGATGAGATGCGCGTGTTGCGCGAGGAACACTGCAAAAGATTGGAAGCCCGTCTCAGTCTGGTTGTTGACGGGCTCAAAGCCAAAGGATACAAGGTTCGCGGTGAGCTGCTTTGGGGTAACCCCAGATATGAACAAATCGTCAAGCGGGCAATCGATTTCTCTGCAGACCTGGTAATTCAACATACACGCGGTCATGCGAAGCTGGCTAGAACATTACTCACCAATGATAGCTGGCAGCTTGTTCGTTATTGTCCCAAGCCGCTGCTGCTGGTCAAAGACCGGGAATGGAAGGTCAAGCCCGTACTGCTTGCAGCTGTAGATCCGGTTCACGCACACAATAAACCTCTGAAACTTGATCACAAAATCATTGAGCTGGCCACCAGTGTCGCTGGACATGTTGGTGGAGAATTACATGTGCTCCATGCCTATGCAGAAGCGGGGAAGCCATTTGCATTACCGGAAAAAGTATTGAAAGCCCACAAGGAGGAATTCCAGCGTTTGTTAACAGATTTCAATGTTCCCCAGAGTCATTGTCACCTTGTCAATGAGTCTCCGGTTTTCGCCCTGCAACAAATTGAAGTGAAGCTGGCAGTAGACATAATTGTAATGGGCGCTTTGTCGAGGTCACGTCTGGCCGACGCGCTTGTCGGCAATACTGCGGAAAGAGTACTGGATTATCTGGATGCCGATGTGCTGATAGTCAAACCGGAATCTATTAGCTAGGCTCCGTTCGTTTGCGTTACAGGCCGCTAATCCAACGAGGCACCACACATCTTGCAGAACCGCGCATCAAGCTCATGTTGATCGCAGGCACACTGCTTGCAGATTCGCCCTGAATATGCTGCAGAAGTATACCGGCGTTGGAATTCATTCATCAGTTCCGCACCTACAATCCCGGTAGGTATCGCGATAATGGCGTATCCGCAAATCATCGCCAGGGAGGCTATAATCTGACCAATTGGAGTTTGCGGCGCGATATCCCCATAACCGACCGTTGTCACCGTCACAATCGACCAGTAGATAGAACGCGGGATACTGGAAAAACCGTGTTCAGGGCCTTCAATCACAAACATTACAGTGCCAAAAATCACCATCAGTGTAAGCAGCGAAAACAGGAACACAAATATTTTACGCCTGGACTGAATCAATGCAGTCGCTAGCACATTGGCCTCGCCGATATAACGGAACAGTTTCAGTATTCGAAATATACGAAGCACCCTGAGTATGCGGATTACTATCAGGTAGGCTGATCCTGGTATAAGGAGTGCAAGGTAGGTTGGTAATATTGAAAGCAGGTCAATAATACCGTAAAAGCTGAATACATATTTTCGTGGGTGTGGAGAAGAGTAAATTCTTAAAGCATATTCCAGCGTAAACAAGATTGTAAAAAACCATTCAAGCCGGTAGAGCAATGAACCGTATTGCAAGTGTATGGACGAGATCGAGTCCAGCGTTACGGCAACTACACTTGCCAGGATCAGACAGATCAGAACGATGTCGAACAGTTTGCCTGCCGTGCTCTCATAGCCAAAGATCACGTCATATACGCGAGATTTCAACACTTCTTTCCCGGTGGTATCGTCGTTCATTATTTTCTAACGCAGCCAGTCAATTGGGTGAGCCAAACCGCAAGGCACGGCTCAGGACCTGATTACCAAAACGTCACATGGACAGTCATCGAGTATTTTTTCTGCTGTATTGCCAACGATAGCCCGCTCGATCACGTTTCTTGAGAGTGCTCCGATAACAAGTATGTTGGCACCGGACTTCTCGAGGAATTTTATCAGGGAAGGGATCAGATCACCGCGAGTAATTGAGACATTCCCGGGTTCGATAGAATAAGAAGCCAGCAAGTCGGTCATCGCGACTTCATGGCGCCGTCGAATCTCTTTTATCTGCTGACTTGTTTCGCTGACCGTAGGAAACATGCTGCTTACGAACGGGTAGTAACAGTGAAAAATCCTTGCCGTGAGATGTAACTGTTTCGCCATTTCAATGGCATTCTCT
The DNA here is from genome assembly GCA_040902165.1 of Pseudohongiellaceae bacterium. Classification (GTDB taxonomy): domain Bacteria; phylum Pseudomonadota; class Gammaproteobacteria; order Pseudomonadales; family Pseudohongiellaceae; genus NORP240. The sequence continues at coordinate 10,288 of JBBDXV010000293.1, read as the reverse complement.
ACCAACAGATGGTCCAATCTGGATTGTTGGGCTTTTACGTGTAAAGGGTCTACCGCTGCAACCACACTTCCACTTTCTATCCAGTCTCTCGGTTTGACCAGAAGCAGGGGCTTTTTGCATTTTCGAATCAGTTGCCAGTCAGTATTGGTTATCAAGGAGCGACGCAATACGCTGTGATGGTGCGTGCTTTTCAATACCAGATCGGGATCAAACTCTTTTACCTGTTCGATAATGGAATCAGCCAGATGTGGCGCTTCAGAGAAAGTCGCGGAAACCCTGAAGCCCTTTCCTTCAAATTCCGCAACCAACTCGTCAAGGATCTTGCTGTAATGTTCAATGAACAACTGGCGTTGCGTTTCAAAAAATGCGTGATCCATTCCTTCATAGGCATACGATTGCGGGGTCAGCGTGTTTACGCTGTTTATAAAGAATCGTACTTCTGCATTATTGTCTTGCAGAATATTGTTCAGACGGTCAATGACAAAGTCCCGTTCTACCGTTGGATCAACAATAACCAGTATACGTTTCAGGTTTTTCATGGAAGGAACTCGCCAGGGTTCTTGTTATTATGATAAACCGATGCAAAATTTGCATGCCGGTCGACAGGCTGGTTGTGAAGAGTATCACCAGGCCACACTGGAATGCCAGAAATTCGCTTTTGATCGTTGATTCACGTCAATCCTGAACTTGATTACCGTAATTACTTGATTGCACCGGGCTGACTGGATTGAAACAAAAGCGAAAACAGGTCAATGTACAGGCTGCAGATGCGGAGGAAGTTCATGGCAATGTTGCGAACCAGTCTATTGATAGTGGGTGTGATTATCCTGACTGCTTGTACGCGGGAAAATGAAACTGGAATTACTGACCGATCGCCGGCTGTACCCTTTGTTCCAGTGGTGAGCATCAATGAGATCATGGTGGGCCAGATTGATCACGCGGCCAATTTTATCCTTGAACTCGGCGGTAATCCCGACCAGCAATTGATTGCCAATGCCTGGGAAGAAGTTGAGCACCATGCCATTCAACTGGTTTCCAGCACCAGTGCACTGACCATGGGTGGATCCGGAGAAAATGACGCCATGTGGATCGCCCAGCCCGGCTGGCGCGAATTTACCCAGCAATTCGGCGATGCCGCTTCAATGGCATTACAAGCCGCAAGACGGCAGGATCTGGTGCAGGTACAGGTAGCTGGCGAAGCTTTGCGGGCAGTGTGTGACGCCTGTCATGCCCAGTACAAACAGGATGAGCCTACCCAGGGATTTTACCGATCCCATAACTACTAGCGGCAGTCTGCGCTGAAGCCTAGGACGCGTCGCGAATCATATTGCGCGCAATAATAATCTGCTGTATCTGACTGGTACCTTCGTACAAGCGGAATAGTCTGACATCCCGGTAGAAGCGTTCCACGGCATAGTCGCTCATATATCCTGCGCCACCGTGAATTTGCACAGCACGATCCGCGACCCGGCCAACCATTTCTGTTGCAAACAACTTGCAGGCTGAAGATTCAGTGCTTACGTTGTTGCCGCGATCACGCATTCGGGCCGTTTCCAGCACCATGCAACGGGCCGCATAAGCTTCTGTTTTGGAATCTGCGAGCATGGCCTGGATGAGTTGATGTTCCGCGATCGGCTGGCCGAATTGCTTGCGACTTATTGCATACTGCAGGGCATCCTCTATCAGGCGTTCGGCGACACCAACACTGACGCCGGAAATATGCAGTCGACCACGGTCCAGTACCTTCATGGCGGTGATAAATCCGGTTCCTTCCGCGCCGATCAAATTGTCCTTCGGCACCGGGCAATCCTCGAAAATGACATCACAGGTGAGTGACCCCGCCTGGCCCATTTTCTTGTCAATCGGACCGAGCGTAATACCATGGGTACCTTTTTCGACAATGAATGCCGAAATACCCCTTGCTCCCTTGATATCGGGATTGGTCCTTGCCATGACATTGAAGGTATCCGCTACGGGACCGTTGGTGATGTAGCGCTTGGAGCCGTTCAGAATGTAATAGTCCCCTTCCCGGCGTGCCGTGGTCTTGAGCGATGCAGCATCGGAACCAACATCCGGTTCTGTAAGACAGAAACAGCCGATCCATTCGCCGCTCGCATATTTCGGAAGAAATTTTTGTTTTTGCGCTTCAGTACCGTCAAAAACCACGGCGGCAGATCCAATACCGTTGTTGGTACCCATAATCGAACGAAATGCCGGTGAGGTCCTTCCGAGCGCCATGGCGAGATAGATTTCCTCTTCCATGGTCAGTCCGAGGCCACCGTACTCCTCGGGAATTGTCATTCCGAACAAACCCAACTCCTTCATCTCGTTAATCACGTCATCAGGTACCCGATTCTGCTCAGCAACCTGGGCTTCAATGGGCATCAGTCTTTCACGGACAAAGCGATCCACCAGATCAATCAACTGATTTAGGGTTTCCTGATCTCGAATCATTGCAATCACTTTCCTGGTTCAGAATCGGCGTACCCTAACACATTGAAAACACTGGTGCGAGGGCTCCCCCGGCATGTAGTCGGCGGGGCGTTGGTTCAATTCCACCGGGTGCACCCATGTGCTAGACTGAGCGCCCTTTTTATCCCGTTATGTAGCAGAGTGAATATCATGACCAGCCGCAGTTCCGAAGCCTATATTTACGACGGTGGCCGTTCGGCATTCGGCCGACACGGTGGTGCACTTTCCTCGATTCGCCCGGATGACTTGCTGTCCTGGATCATCAAGGCAGTTGTACAGCGCAACAAGTTTGCTGCTGATGACTATGAGGATGTTGTGATAGGCAATACCAACCAGGCCGGCGAAGACTGTCGCAACGTGGCAAGGTTTGCAGCGTTGCTGGCCGGGCTGCCCGAATCTGTCGGCGGCGTTACCGCAAATCGTCTGTGTGGTTCTGGTCTGGCCGCCACGCTTGATGCATCGAGAGCGATCAAATGCGGGGAAGGGGCGCTTTTCATTTCCGGCGGGGTCGAGTCCATGAGTCGCGCACCGTTGATACTTTCAAAAGCCCAATCAGCATTTGATCGCGGACAGCAGATTGCCGACAGCACGCTCGGCGCGCGCTTTACCAATCCGCAGATTGCCAAACGCTTCGGCAACGATACCATGCCGCAAACCGCAGATAACATTGCCAGGGACCTGGGTATCAGTCGCGAGGACAGTGACAGATTTGCTGCCGCATCCCAGGCCAAATACGAGACTGCCCGCAAAGCCGGTTTTTTTACCGGTGAAATCGTTGGTGTTGAAGTGCCCCAGGGACGCAAGGCACCACCATTGCTGATAGATCAGGATGAACATCCGAGACCCGACAGTAACATGGACGCCCTGGCCGGATTGCGGCCACTGTTTGAAGGTGGAGTCGTTACCGCCGGCAACGCGTCCGGCATCAATGACGGCGCCGCAGCGCTGATACTTGGCAATCGGGAAATCGGTGAAAAGTTTGGCATAAAACCAAGGGCCAGGGTGATTGCCGGTGGCGTTGCCGGGGTTGCTCCGAGGGTAATGGGCCTGGGTCCCGTTTTTGCGGCGCGCAAGGCACTGGAGCGAGCCGGTCTGACATTGGCTGATATGGATGTGATAGAAATCAACGAAGCATTTGCAACCCAGGTTCTGGGTTGTTTGAAAATGATGGAAATTGATTTTACGGATTCGAGAGTCAATCCAAACGGTGGTGCTATTGCCATAGGTCATCCGTTGGGTGCATCCGGCGCGCGAATCGCCCTGACCACTATGCGCCAGCTGGAAAAAACGGGAAAACGTTATGCGCTTGCAAGTCTCTGTATCGGAATCGGTCAGGGTGTTGCAGCGATTATAGAACGACTGGATTAGTACATTAAAAAATAAAGGAATAACTCATGTCCAACGTAGTCAGTTATCAGATTATTGACAATATCGGCGTAATCTCGGTGAACAATCCGCCGGTAAATGCACTGTCACAAGCCGTTCGAAGCGGAATCAAGGAGGCCCTGGAACTGGCGCAATCTGATCCGAGCGAGGCGATTCTGCTGATCTGCGAGGGCCGTACTTTTATTGCCGGCGCCGATATTACTGAATTCGGCAAACCGCCGCAGGATCCGTCTTTGCCACAGGTACTTTCGATAATGGAGAATTCGAAAAAACTGGTGGTAGCAGCCATTCACGGCACCGCACTGGGTGGCGGCTTTGAGACCTCGCTTGCCTGCCATTACCGTTGTGCGCTGCCATCGGCCAAGGTGGGTTTGCCTGAGGTTAAGTTGGGACTCTTGCCAGGTGCCGGTGGAACCCAAAGGGTGCCGCGCGTGGCAGGTGTCAAAGCGGCATTGGATCTGATCACCACTGGCAATCCGGTCACCGCAGCCGAGGCCAGCGAAATGGGGTTAATAGATGAAGTAATTGCCGTAGGCGATCTGAAGTCTGGATCCCTCAAATATGTGCGTGATTTGATCGACTCAGGCGCGCCATTAAAACGCATACGCGACATCAATATTGCCCCTTCTTCGATTGAGCCGGGATTTTTTGAAATTTATCGCAGGCAGTTGGCCAAACGCTCACGCGGCCAGATTGCACCCGACAGAATAGTAAGCTGTGTGGAAGCGGCAGTGACCATGCCGATGGACAAAGGGCTGGCCAGAGAACGAGAGTTGTTCGGAGAGCTGGTGGTTTCTTCTGAATCCAAAGCAATGCGCTACATATTCTTCGCCGAACGTGAGGCAGCCAAGATCAAGGACATCCCCGCCGACACACCGGTGCGCAGTATCAGGAAAGTGGCGATCATAGGCGGCGGCACGATGGGCGGTGGTATTGCCATGTGTTTTGCCAATGTTGGTATTCCGGTGATTCTGCTGGAAATCAACGAAGAAGCCTTGCAGCGGGGACTTGGCATTATCAAAAAGAATTACTCCATCACGGTACAGAAAGGCAAGATGAGTGCCGCGGAAATGGAAGAACGACTCAGCCTTATTACCGGTACGCAGAATTATGCTGACCTGGGCGAAGTTGACCTGGTAATCGAAGCGGTTTTTGAAAATCCGGATATCAAGAAGGAAGTATTCACCAAGCTCGATGCGGTTTGTAAACCGGGCGCCATACTGGCTTCCAATACTTCCTATCAGAATATCGATGACATCGCGGCAGCAACCAGGCGTCCGCAGGACGTATTGGGCATGCATTTTTTCAGTCCTGCCAATGTCATGAAGTTGCTGGAAGTGGTGCGTGGAGCAAAAACGTCGGCAGATGTGCTTGCCACCGCAATGCAGATCGGCAAGAAGATCGGCAAGGTTTGCGCGCTTTCCAAAGTCTGTTATGGGTTCATCGGCAACCGTATGCTTTCCGGTTATGGCCGCGAAGCGCAAATGTTGCTGATGGATGGTTGTACCCCGACCCAGGTGGATACCGCACTGGAAAATTTCGGGATGGCCATGGGTGTGGTTGCGATGAGCGACCTGGCTGGACTGGATGTCGGATACAAGGCCCGCCAGGCTCGCAAGAATGAATTGCCCACAGATCCCAAAGGCTACCGTATACCGGACCTGCTGGTGGAAATGGGTAGACTGGGGCAGAAATCCGGTGCCGGGTTTTATCAATATGATCCGGCTACACGAGCCCGTATCGCTGATCCGGAGGTTGAAAAGTTGATCCGGACAGAGGCAGAGAAGCTCGGCGTCAAACAACGTCAGTTTAGTGATGAAGAAATTCTACAGCGTTGTTTTTATCCGCTGATTAACGAAGGCGCCCTGATTCTGGAAGAAGGAATTGCCCAACGACCCAGCGACATCGATGTCGTCTATGTCTATGGCTATGCGTTTCCTGCAGCCAAAGGCGGACCTATGTACTACGCCGATCAGATTGGTCTCAAAAACGTTTATGACAAAATCTGCGAGTTTCGCGACCAGTACGGTGAGCAATACTGGAAACCGGCTCCCTTGCTGAAGAAACTGGCCGAGGAAGGTAAAACCTTTGCCCGCTGGGGGCAGGAAAGCAACTAATGCTCAGGAGTGGCCTTGCATCATGATTTCCTATCAAACCACTGATCCCGGCGCACCTCTGGCACGGATCGAACAACCGACTCCGATTCCCGCCGGGACCGAGGTGCTGTTGCGAATGCGAGCCTGTGGTGTATGTCATTCAGACATCCACCTGCATGATGGTGTATTCAATCTCGGCAACGGCAAGCAGCTGGATGTGGCACAAAAAGGACTGGTGCTGGGGCATGAAATATTTGGCGAAGTGGTCAGCGTCGGCCCGGATGCCAAGGGTGTCAAGCCCGGCGATCGACGTGTGGTTTATCCCTGGATTGGTTGTGGTACCTGCGCCTCCTGTCTGCGCGGCGACGAGCACTTGTGTACACCGGGACAGGCACTGGGAATAGTTCGAAGTGGCGGGTTTGCCGATCATGTTCTGGTACCCCACAGTCGTTACCTGTTTGACAAGGGTTCTGCTCCCGATTCTCTTTCGGCAACTTATGCCTGCAGTGGCCTGACTGCCTACAGTGCACTCAAAAAGCTGGGCAAGGTTACGGCCAACGATCCGGTAGTGATTATCGGAGCCGGGGGCGTAGGCATGATGGCGATTCAGATTGCCCTGTCAGTATTCAAAATCAATCCCATAGTCGTGGACATCGACGCTGCGAAGCTGGAAGCCGCTTCCCGATTGGGAGTGCAGAAGGTATTCAACTCCGGCGATCCGCAGACTGCCAGGGAAATCCGCAAGGCCACGGGAGGCGTTTACGCGGTGCTGGATTTTGTCGGCGCCGAGGCTTCTACCAGCTATGGTCTGGCCTGTCTGCGCAAGGGTGGAATGTTGGTCATCATCGGCCTGTACGGTGGTTCTCTGACCATCCCGATCCCGTTTTTGCCGATGAATGCACGTATTATTCAGGGCAGTTATGTCGGCAGTCTGGCGGAGATGGGAGAACTGATGGAACTGGTGCGCGCTGGCAAGATAGCCCCTATCGATATCCTTGAAAGGCCGTTGGCGGAAGCGAACCAGGCGCTGGATGATCTGAAGCAAGGTAAGGTACGCGGCAGGCAGGTTTTGACCAGCGCCTGACCGGCCTGGAGTGGCCAAAGAGCGAGTAGAAAGCATGAATAGTGCAGGTATAGCGCGGGAATAGACGAAACACGATTTTTTTACCGACAGGAGCCATGTGATGTCAAACGCACAAACCAGGAAAGTTGAAAATCAGAAAGGCAAGTTGCTCAACCGGGAAGTTGAGCATATAGACATCACCTCTTTCGATGCACGCCCGATTATTGCGGCCATGGACAAGATGTCGTTTACCTCCCGCGATCTGGGTCGGGCGACTGACATCTTTAATGAGATGCTGGCCGACAAGGATTGCAGCATTATTCTCACCATAGCAGGGTCAACCTCTGCCGGCGGCTGCATGCAGCTTTACCGAGACCTGATTGAATACAATATGGTCGATGCCGTAGTCGCTACCGGCGCGACAATCGTGGACATGGATTTCTTTGAAGCTCTGGGTTTCAAACATTACCATGGCAATGCATTCATGGATGATAAAGAGCTTCGCAGTCTTTACATTGACCGGATTTATGACACCCTCATCGATGAAGAAGAGTTACAGAATTGCGACCATACCATTGCCGAGATTGCCGATTCGCTTGAGGCCAGACCTTATTCCTCCAGAGAATTTATTCGCGAGATGGGGCGCTGGTGTACAAAAAATGCGCGTAAACACAATTCCCTGATTGAAACTGCCTATAAGCACGAAGTGCCGATTTTCTGTCCGGCGTTTACCGATTCAAGTGCCGGTTTCGGTCTGGTCGTGCATCAGGACCGAAATCCGCAGAAGCATTTGACGATGGATTCGATCCGCGATTTTCGTGAGCTGACTGACATCAAGATCAAGGCCGGGACGACCGGTGTGTTTATGATCGGTGGCGGAGTGCCGAAGAATTTTACCCAGGATACTGTGGTCTGCGCAGAAATTCTGGGCAAGGAAGTGGATATGCACAAATATGCGGTACAGATTACTGTTGCCGATTCCCGTGACGGCGCCTGTTCCAGTTCCACCCTGAAGGAAGCCTGCTCCTGGGGCAAGGTTGATATCGCCAGGGAACAGATGGTTTATGCGGAAGCAACGAGTGTTCTGCCTCTGCTGGCCAGCGACGCATGGCATCGCGGTCACTGGAAAAATCGCGCACGCCGACATTTCAGCAAACTGTTCGATTGACAGCAACCGCCAAGGGCGGTGATGTGATGTCCAATCAACCGGATAAAAAGCAGTTATGTGTTCCTCCCGAGTGGGCGAAACACCGGTGTATTTTCACTGCCTGGCCGTCGCATCCGGATTTATGGCTGGATGATCTTGGTCCTGCTAGAGCAGAAGTGGCGGGAATGATCAAATGTCTCGCAGAAGGCGAGACGATCAAGGTGCTCACTTGTGGCGAAGAGTCGCGACGCTCGGCAGAAGCCGCTGTGGGCAATGTGGCACAGGTATTTCCGGCGGCTTTTGGTGATATCTGGGTGCGGGACACTGGCCCGATCTTTGTTTCTCTTGCCGGTCAGGAATGTGCTGTCCGGTTTCGCAACAATGGCTGGGGGCTTAAATACAATTTGCCGCATGACGATACTGTCGGCGACGAAATTGCAGAACTCGCGGGTGCCGTCACCCTGCATCATGATTTTGTACTCGAGGGCGGCGCGATTGAACATAACGGCGCCGGCTGGGTATTGACCACACGCCAGTGCCTGTTGAATCCGAATCGCAATCGTGGCTGGACTGAACAGGATGCCGAACAGGCATTGGCCCGTTCACTTGGCTGTGTGCGCGTTCTGTGGCTCGACCAGGGTCTTGCAAATGATCATACTGATGGACACATCGACAACCTCGTGCGCTTCATAGGCGCGGATACCGTTGTCTGTCAGCATCCAGCCGGTGCCGATGACCCTAACGCTGACCTGTATGTCGCCATTGCTGTACGACTGGCTTCGATGGGCTTGCAGGTCTGTACGATTCCGTCTCCTGGATTGGTGTGTTCGGAAGAAGGAGATGTTATGCCGGCTTCACATATGAATTTCATTATCGGCAACAAGACCATTGCAGTGCCGGTTTATGGAACAGACAGTGCGCAGACAGCAGTTGAATCCCTGGCGGGATTGTTTCCGGATCACAAGGTTATGGGGTTGCCATCGCGAGCACTGTTGACCGGCGGCGGATCGTTTCACTGCATCACCCAGCAGGTACCTGTGCTATGACAGACAAGCAATCAAGATTACTGACCGTGGCGGCAATTCAGGCCTCATATGGTTCGGATATGCAGGTCAATATTGACAAGACCGTCGGCTTTATTCGGCAGGCTGCTGAACAGGGAGCCCAGGTAGTGTTGGCTTCCGAGTTGTTTCAGGGACCATATTTCTGCACGACGCAAGACGAGCGCTGGTTTGACCAGGCATATCCAATTGAAACACATCCCTGTGTTGTGCAATTGCAGCCGCTCGCCAGGGAGTTGGCAGTGGTATTGCCGGTATCGGTTTTTGAAAGAGATGGCCACCATACTTTTAACAGTGTGGCTATGCTTGATCACAACGGTGCAATTCTCGGCGTGTATCGCAAGAGCCATATACCGGATGGACCCGGATATAACGAAAAATATTATTTCCGCCCCGGAAATACCGGCTTCAAGGTCTGGAACACAGCCTACGGTCGTATTGGCGTAGGTATCTGCTGGGACCAGTGGTTTCCGGAATGTGCCAGGGCGATGATGCTGCAAGGCGCAGAGATTCTGATGTATCCCACTGCCATAGGGTCAGAACCGCATGATGCATCGCTGCAAACCATGGAACCCTGGCGTCGGGCCATGCAGGGTCATGCTGTTTCCAATGTCGTGCCCGTGGTTGCTGCCAACCGGGTTGGCACCGAGAAAGGGCTGGGCACGCCCCAGACTTTCTATGGTCACTCCTTCATTGCTGACCAGCGCGGTGATCTGGTACAGAAATTTGGCAGTAGCGAGGAAGGTGTACTGGTTCATACATTTGATTTGAATTATCTGCGCACCCATCGTAGCGCCTGGGGTTTTTTCCGCGACCGCAGAACGGATCTCTATTAGTTCCTGCCGATTGTCCAGATTTCCGGTAGTGTCTCAGTTTGATTTTCGGCTGTTACTTGTAAAGAAAGCATCAAATCAAGGGGGTCAGAGTCACTTGATTTCGTTGTGGGTCTTCGCGACTGGTCTATCCCACGCCTTTAGTGCAGCGCGGAATTCCAACACGTCACGGACCCGCTTTTGATTGTGTTTTAGAGACGACTGCACGGAGTTAGAGGGCAACGGGTGGT
>JBBDXV010000292.1:0-3157 GCA_040902165.1 Pseudohongiellaceae bacterium | reverse complement strand
GACTGGACTCTGAAAGTCCACCAACTGTCCGGTCGCGGTGTGCCAACCGGCACCGCAGGATTTCCCGGACCCGATACGACCTGCAGCTTGTCGATTCTTGCCTGCCAGGCCTGATCCATTTCTGTCTGCTCCGTAACGCGTGTTATGTTCACCGGGTAGACATTACCGTCCAGTCGTATACGCGAGCGCGAATTCTCCTGTACCTGACCGGACCAGTATTTGGGCGCACAGGCAGAGCAGCTGAGATAGAGATTCCCCTGCGCTGTGGCCATGCAATTGAGGTTGATGGCATGGGGCAGGAGACCGCTGATCTGTATCTGGCACAGGGGCACCTGATTGGCAAAGGTCCAGTCATTGATGGGTTCCTCAACCACATCGCCGAGCAGATAGCCTCCGGGCATGCGCTCGCAGGGACAGGTCAAAATCCAGGTCAGAAACGCGCCCAGCGCAATGACGGCAAGGCCGATGAGAGCGAACTTCAGAATTGCACCACGGGATTTTCGAATAAGAGAGACATGATCGGGAGTGGTCATCGAGTGCTCCTTGGGTAAAACCTGATTGTTACACTGTCCTTGAATCAACACCACCAGCACCAGTGGTAAGGCGGCCGAAAATAGGTGATCAGACGTCCCCACACAATGACCATACTCCAGCACAGCAGTGAAACAGCGCCCATGATCATGGCTGCTCGCGGCATAGTTGACCCGGCGGCTGCGGATTTTGCACGCCGAAATACCGTGCGATAGAACAATAGCATGTTGGCGCCAGCCAGACCGATGAACAACATCTTCAGTTGCACGGCCGGGTTGTAAAGATACTGGTCCGGTGCGCTGGTGAGAAACATGATGCCGGTAACCAGATTCAATGCAAACCCGAGGACGCCGAAGGGAACCAGCCGGTGCAGCGCATCGAGTGGAATGGCGCGTGCCACACCCAGCATGCGCAGATCAAAAACCCCGACACAGCCCAACAGCAGACTCAGTCCGAGAAAGTGAATCGACTCGGCGATCGGCCAGCCCCAGGCAGAATTCATGAACGTGTAAATGCCGGTGGTCTGGGAGAACGAAAGCATCGCGTCCATGGTCTGTTACTCAGTAAAAGCGTGAGGCCAACAGGACGGTATGGGTGTAGGCAAGAAAACGACCGGCGGTAATGCTGCCTGCCCACAACACAATTGAAAGCACTGCCAGCAGGCGCAGCTGTCGCGGCAAACGGGAGTCATTATTCCAGTCGCGTAATCGCAAGGCGAAATAGCGGGTCAGATACAGGCCGCCGCCAATGCACAGCAGTTTGAAGTAAAACACCCAGTTGGTGAGCGCCTTGGCCGGATAGGCCAGCAGCAACATCAGACCGGAAAAAACAATCGCCACGAGTCCGGCCCACAGGAACGGGAAAAACCGCAGCATCAGACTGACCGGTACCTTCGGCGCGATACCGAGAAGTCGAAGTCCCAGCGCGAAATTAATGCCCACCACCATGCCCATCGCGAGCGAATGAATGATGAGCACCAGGAAAAATCCCCAGGACGATTCACGCAACCAGATACTCAGTCCGGTTTCTTCCAGCCGCGCAAGAATCAAGTGACTCTGACCCTCTTGATTTCAAGTGACTCTGACCCTCTTGATTTCAAGTGACTCTGACCCTCTTGATTTTTAGTTCTGGTTAGCCTGGGTGATCACATAAGCGCGGATCGCTTCGGCATCGGTTTCCTGAAGGCTTGCGGCAAACGACACCATGCCGCGGTCGCTCAATACACCTTCCATGACCACAGAACGCCAGTCAGTCTCGCTGCCGAGCCGACTGCTGCGACGCAGGTCCGGATAAGTATCGGGTCGGGTGCTTACTGCAGTCGGTCCATGGCAGACACTGCAAACCTGGCTGTAGACCTGTTCGCCTCTGGCAATGGTTTCATGTGAGGCGCTGGTCTGCGGCACCACAAAAGGTTCGGCAGCATCGGTGCTGCTAGTCTGCAGTGATTGCGGCAAGCGGGCATCGCCGCCGAGCCGGTATACCAGAATGCGTGAATTATTGGTGGACACGTCGGTGGTTGGTCCGCTTGCACCCGGCCCGCTTTCCGGCAATGCCGGCGAACCGACCAGCAGGGCGATATGCTGCTGACCGTCGACCAAAAAAGTCGATGGCGCGGCCATCACACCGGCCTGGGTAAGACCTGACCAGATACGTTCACCGGTTTCGTCGTTGTAGGCGACAAACTCACCTGAACGATTGCCCTGGAACACCAGGCCGCCGGCAGTGGCCAACACACCGGCCGCCCCGGTACCTACCTCATGTTGTACGCGCCATTGTTCTTCCTGGGTGACCGGATTCCACGCCTTCAGGAAAGCTGCCTGTATCGGGGCATTCGCCGCGCCCTGTACCAGGCCAAACCCGCGACCGAAATCCACACCGGTATTCCAACCCTCAGGGTTCACGGTGAACTCGCGGTCAAAGACATAACCCATGAAGTTCTCTGTGACCGGGATATAAACCAGGTTGGTGTTCTGGCTGAATGCCATCGGATACCAGTTATGTCCACCCAGCGGACCAGGCACCAGGATAAACGGTTCACCGGTTCGGTCAAATCGTGCCTCAAGTACTTCCACCGGACGGCCGGTAGCCAGATCAATATGCGTGGCCCAGTTCACCGGCGTATAGTTTTGTGCCGAGATGAGTTCACCCGTGGCCGCATCAAGCACATAAAAGAAACCATTCTTTGGCGCCTGCATTACAACCCTGCGCTGTTCACCTTCTATTTCCAGATCAGCCAGCATGATGTGTTGCGTGGAAGTGTAGTCCCAGGTTTCCCCCGGTACGGTTTGATAGTGCCAGACATAACTGCCATCATCCGGATTCAGGGCGACAATGGAGGTGAGGAACAGATTGTCGCCACCTTGGGGACTACGCAGGGCCTGATTCCACGGAGAGCCGTTGCCTACGCCGATGTACATCAGATTGAGCTCTGGATCGTAGGCCATCGCATCCCAGACTGTGCCGCCACCGCCCAGTCGCCACCACTCGCCGGTCCAGGTATCTGCGGCGGCAGACATCACATCATTCTCGAAGCCGTCGGCAGGATTGCCGGGGACGGTATAAAAGCGCCAGCGTTGTTCACCGGTATTGGCATCATAGGCTGTGACATAGCCGCGCACGCCGTATT
>JBBDXV010000291.1:0-3168 GCA_040902165.1 Pseudohongiellaceae bacterium | reverse complement strand
TAAGACAAAAAATCAGTATTACCTCACGCAAACCGCAGACAACGCGCCACCGGATTCTGGGAATTCACAGTACCGCCGACACCCAGTTTATCTTTGTTGATACACCGGGCTTGCATCAGGACCGGAAAAAACCGCTGAACCGTATGATGAATGACACAGTGCACAAGGTAATCAGGGACGTTGACGTCATTCTGTTCGTCACTGAAAGACTGATCTGGAATGACCAGGACGAGGCGGTGCTGAAAGCTGTTTCAGGCACGCGGGTCCCCGTGCTTCTGATCATCAACAAGATCGATCAGATCAGCGAAAAACCATTGCTGCTACCGCATATGGAAAAACTGGCAGGTAAATTTGATTTCACCGGGATAATTCCTGTTTCGGCACTCAAGGATGAAAACCTGGAAATTATCGATAACACGGTAAAAAAATATTTACCCACAGGGCAATTTCTTTTCCCGCAAGACATGGTAACCGATCGCAGCTCGCGCTTTGTTGCAGCCGAACTGATCCGCGAGAAGATTACCCGACAGCTCGGTGACGAGCTGCCTTACGAGGTCACCGTCGAAATAGAGAAGTTCTCGACCGCGGGTCCAAGCGTGCACATCCATGCGCTGATCCTGGTCGAGAAGCAGGGTCAGAAGCAAATTCTCATCGGCAAGGACGGTGAGCGATTGAAATCCATAGGCAGCGATGCCCGGCTGGACATGGAGAAGATGTTTCAGCGCAAGGTGATGCTGAAACTATGGGTTAAGGTCAAGTCCGGCTGGGGTGACAGCGACCGCGCACTGCAGAGTCTCGGTTACGCGGACTTCTAATTCGGTTAATCGGTGTGGAAAATCGAATTTATCTGCAACCAGCCTATATCCTGCACAAGCAGCATTTTCGCAACACCAGTTATCTGATTGATTTTTTTTGCCTTGAATATGGTCGCGTGCGTGCCGTAGCCAGAGGCGCGCGCCGGGAGAAGTCCCGCTACCGGTCATTGCTTGAGTTGTTTCATCCCTTGCTGGTTTCTTTCAGTGGGCGCGGCGAGCTTAAAACTGTCAGCAGTGTAGAAAGCAGTGTCTCGGCCATCCGCCTGACAGGCGAAAGACTGTTCAGCGGCCTCTACCTGAACGAACTGATAACCCGCATGCTGCTGGCCAACGTCGAGCATCGACAAGTTTTTCAACAGTATCAGGAGACCCTGCTGGGACTTCAGGCAGACGACGATGTCAACATGCTGCTGCGGCGCTTTGAATTGAGCCTGTTGGAGGAGCTTGGGTATGGCGTCAATCTGCAACAGGATTGGCGTCACCAGGTGCCGATAAAACCGGAGGGTCGCTATCTGTTTGTTCCCGACCTGGGGGTAGAGGAGATTACCGCGATGGAAGTTCGCGAAACCGCGGTAAATGAATTCCTCGGCCAGCACCTGATCGATCTGGAACGACTGCAGTTCCGCGATAGCAACAGCATCAAGGCGGGACGCCGACTGTTGCGACTTGCCATCGGCAGTCATCTTGGCGAAAAACCGCTTCACAGTCGCAGCCTGTTCAGCCGTTTCAATGACAGCGATCCGCGCGACCCGGCTTTATAGCCAGCTCCAATCAAGGTAGAATCCTGCGCGATTCAGGCTGCGTAGATCAATTATGTCTTATCCCACCATTGAGTCTCAGATAGGCAACACGCCACTGGTACGTCTGCAGCGTTTGCCGGGCGTCACCAGCAACACCATCCTGGCGAAACTTGAAGGCAATAATCCCGCCGGATCGGTAAAGGATCGTCCCGCCTGCAACATGATTCTGCAGGCCGAGCTGCGCGGCGAAATCCAGCCTGGCGACGTGCTTATCGAAGCCACCAGTGGCAATACCGGCATTGCATTGGCCATGGTCTGCGCGATCAAGGGCTACCATCTCATCCTGATCATGCCGGACAATATGAGCATCGAACGTAAATCATCCATGACTGCCTATGGTGCAGAACTGGTTCTGATCAGCGAAAAAGAAGGGATGGAAGGGGCGCGGGATCTGGCGTTGAAAATGCAATCCCAGGGCCGGGGCCATGTACTTGACCAGTTTGCCAATCAGGACAATCCGAACGCGCATTATATGCGAACCGGCCCGGAAATCTGGCGCGACACGCGCGGTCAGATTACCCACTTTGTAAGTTCGATGGGAACGACCGGCACGATTATGGGCGTATCGCGCTATCTCAAGGAACAGAACAGGGATGTGCAGATTGTTGGCTTGCAACCAAAGGATGGTTCACGTATCCCCGGGATCCGTCGATGGGCACCGGAGTATCTGCCAAAAATTTACGACGCCTCCAGGGTTGATCGGGTCATTGATGTCAATCAGGCAGATGCCGAGAAGACGATGCGATCCCTCGCCAGCGAGGAGGGAATTTTCTGCGGTGTTTCGTCCGGCGGAGCGGTCTATGGTGCCCTGCAGCTAAGCCAAGAGACGGCCAATGCCACGATAGTCGTCATTATCTGTGACCGTGGTGACCGCTATCTTTCCACCGGTGTCTTCGACCAACGGGATAACGTCAAACCCTGATGGCCAGACGAGCCAGAAGCAAGCGGCACAAACTGCCAGTGGAGCCGGTTACATTACAGATCCAGCGTCTCAGTCACGATGGTCGCGGTATCGCAAATCTTTCCGGCAAGGTTGCATTTGTCTCTGGCGCCCTGCCAAACGAGACGGTCACTGCAGGCTACACCAATTCGCGCGCCCAGTTTGATGAACTGGATGTGCTCACAGTCGAACAGCCGTCACCGGATCGGGTCACGCCGCAATGCAAAGTGTTTCATGTCTGTGGCGGTTGCAGTCTGCAACATTTTTCCTCACCAGCCCAGATCGAGTACAAACGTAACACTCTGTTCGAGATACTGGCGCACGCGACAAAACACCCATTACCGGAATCGGCACGCTTGCCAAGCGTGACAGCCGACAACTATCACTATCGCAGAAAGGCGCGTCTGGCAGTTCGTTATGTGGCGAAGAAGGGCGGCACTCTGGTAGGTTTTCGGGAAAAGCACGGCAGCTTTATCACCGAGACAGACGAATGTCCGGTACTGGTGGAACCCGCCTCCGCGCTCATTCAACCGTTGCGGAAGTTGATAGATCAACTGGATGCACGCCTGCAGATACCCCAGATTGAGGTGGCGGCCGGCGAAACGCAGCAGGG
>JBBDXV010000290.1:0-3184 GCA_040902165.1 Pseudohongiellaceae bacterium | reverse complement strand
TGTTGGTAGCTCTGATTTTAATTATCCGGTCAACGCGATACGAGCGTGGTTGATTCAGGTCCACTCGAATTGCAGACAACAGCAAATTACCTTCATTTGACCGCCACAACGAGTAGGGCTCAATGACTCTTGTGCTCCGGTTTCCTTGCTCGTCTCGGTAATCCAGTTCAACGCACAAATAGTTTGCAGCAGCGAAGCGAATAATTTCCAATGAAACAGAAGTGCCGTAGGCGCTCCAGGAAGATGCCATCGCCGGTGGTCTCCAGGAGGCATCAATTGGTCCGGCGCTCGCAATTCTCAATACAGGTAGAGGTTGCGTCACTGTGGCAGCAGACAACCAGTCGAAGAATCCTGGTAATTCAGCCCAGAAAACATCAAAGGAGGGTAGCTCCGGCAATTGGTGCCCAAGCATCTGCTCCCAGGAAGTGCGCAATTCGCCGACGAGTTCGGAAGCATGTATAGATTGAAGCGTCGGCACCGGGATGGCTTTGAATTCACACTTGGCGCTCAAGGTTGAAAGAACTCGTTCTCGATCCGGCTTGAGCTCATGGCGACGGTGAAGGTGAACCACGTCGTACAAGTCGCGTGGCCTTAATCGCTCTGCCAATGCCCTGACTTTTTCTGCGAACAGTTCTTCAAAGGCATAAGTGGCCACTTCGAATTCCTTCGCAGGTCTATCGCTGTAAGGGTGATGAACCGGGCGCCTCACAGAGGGAAGAATCACTTTTTCATCGTCTGTCAGGTCCAATTTGATCCGCGGCGCATCCCCGAGTCGACCCAGTGGCCCTCGATAACCGACACGACCTTGAGCAGATGTTCCGCCACGGGGATTGGCATAAATCTGAAGATTGCGCGCCTCCGGAGGTAATTCCAAACCTGACGATTCATAAACCCAATCAGCGATTTCCCGGATAAGCTGGGTGAGGAATAGCTCATCAAGGTGCTCAGGATTCAGTAGTGTGAAATCGAGATCTTCTGAAAAACGGTAAGTCTCGAAGAAACATTTCTTCAGACAGGTGCCGCCTTTGAACAGCCATGTATCCTTTGTCGCAGGATGTACGCCGATGCCGGCGAGCAGCCAACCCAGGGCGTAATCCTTTTCAACCACATTGGGAGCCAGGCCAAAATCGGCAGCGAATCCCATTAGCTCCTGTTTTGAAATCACGAGGCTGACCAGCCTTCTGGAAGCCACAACCTCCAGACGGTTACCAGTTTTGCTGCAGGCAGGGACGGATCCAGCTTCGCATTGCCAGCGCTCAATGAATCGGCACAGCGCTGGATGGCCGACTGTTCCTCCGGAGCATATTTCGAAAGCAGGAAACCTAGCCGTTTGAAGACAGCACCAACGCCCAGGGTTTCCGCATAGGTTACCAGCAGAGAAATGTCGCGATAGTCCTTTGATGCAAGATAGGTTTCGAACATATCCACTGACGTACGAAACCCACCACCCAGCGAAGAGTCAGCTAACAGATCAATGATGGTCCGGGAGGGATCGCTCACCTGCACGCGAGTGCGGCCGCGCCACACTGACTTAAGACCAAAGAGCGCATTCGTTCCGACTGTGCGAATACGAAAAGTGATTCCACTCATTGTCGGTTCACGGTCTCGAACACGACGTGTAGTGGATACCAGAACCGTGCGGAATATCTGTTCAGTCAATCCCCAATGTTCGGCTGCGCTCCAGCCGGTGATGTAGCAAGGCGAAAACGCGGCCTCTGCAATAACCCAGGCATCTTCCGGTGGCGAGTCAGCGCGTTCACTTTCCAGCGGCACTGCGATGTAAATGCCACGACGTATTCGTTGCAGCCATCCTTGCTCGGCCCAGCGCGCCAGTAGCTTCGCTGCCTTGCTGCGAGGAATATCCAGAGTCTGTTCCACCAGGGCAGGAGTAATGGTTCCGGGCGACTGGCGCAGGACGGCCGCAAGCTGGCTACGGGATACTTTGCCCAGTCCGGAAAGAGGAGTTTCAGTATACTTTGTGCGTCTTTGTTCCATTTAGGAGGGAATTAAAGCGCTTTAAGTGTACTTTTTCAACTCCTTTTTAATAGGGACAGACCACGTTTAGGTTTCACCGGCAATTCAAAACTGACTCACCAACGCCTTCATTGCCTTGTCCGGCCATAACTGAGCTCGAAGCGGCAGAGTCGCCTGTTTTCAATATCCCGGCAGCCGGAAATCCCGAGCCTTTTACTGCTCATTCCTTCGGTGCCCCCAGTTTCCTGGTGCGTCCCAACTGTTTGGCATTCTTGTCGGAAATAACCTTCTTCCCTGTCTTCACCTCGATCTCCTTGCGCGCATTCCCCGCCACCTCGCCGCCTTGGCGGGCAACTACGCGGTTTTCATCCAGCGTCTCCGGCAACTTCCCCTTCGAGATTTCCGTAGTAGTTGCTTCCGCCAGCATGTTCAGCACCAACTCCAGATTGGTCATGTTGTCACGCAGGTTTTCTTTTTTTAGCCGTTTGTGCTGCTTATAACCCTTGGTCGAAAGGCCGCTCCATGCACGGGTGATCTCATCGGTAAGCAGGGCGAACTCCTGCCCCTTGCTCACCCCGCGCTGCTCCCATTCGTCTGTCAACTCCTTGCGCACCTCGATGCTTTTCAGGCGCTGATTGATCCATTCTTTGGAATACCCTTTGGCGAGATAGGTCTCCAGCGCCCGATCTATGGACAACTCCGGGTCTTCGTTTTCCTCCAGTCGCTCATACCCCACCTGCGCCAGCCACAGCTTGAAAGGCTCGGCGCGAGGTGATGGAATTGACTGAATCAAGCGCAGCAGGGTCTCGGTGTCAGCCACATCGGTAAGGCGCTGCTTGCCATCCGGAGCCAGCAATTTCAACTGTCCGATTTTATCGGACACTTCACTTCCCTCTGCACCCAGCTTCTTTTTCAGGTCACTCCAATACTTGCGCGGCCGGTCATTGCCGGTCAGCGCCTGAATAATATCGATCACGCTAAACAGCCACACCTCCCGCTCGTCATCCCACTGGCTGCGAATCTGCTGGCTTTGAAATAGCTTGATGTTGCTCATGCGACCCCCGTGCCCAAAGTCACCCGCACTTCGCTGCTCATTTGACAAATGACGATCTGCTCAGTCACAGTATTTCCTCCATGAAGTTTCTCATTGCCTGGCACTGCAAGGGAAACATTGTGTTCGCCTGAAAGGAATTATAGTAGGGGAAAGATC
>JBBDXV010000289.1:0-3188 GCA_040902165.1 Pseudohongiellaceae bacterium | reverse complement strand
ACGCTGACGATAGTTCCTTCGTTTTTGGCCTGCACGGAGACGTCGAGCTTCTCTATGCGCTGCTTGATGATTTCACTGATTTCAGATGGATTCAGTTGTTGCATGCTAATTTCCTTGTTCCTGATCTTGTTATCAGGAGTTCATTGCTTCTGCCAGTTTGTTCAATTTGCCGCGCACCGAATTGTCGATGACGGTATCGCCGGCACGAATCACCGCGCCACCGATCAGATTTGGGTCTACTTTTGACGCCAGCTTGATATCTCTTTGCAGGCGTTTCTTCAATGCTGCTGCCAATTTGTCCGAGGTCGCTCCACTGATGGCAAATGCGGTGGTGATTTCAACATCAACAGACCTTTCCTGGTTGGCGCGCAGACCTTCATATAAGTTGAAGATTTCCGGCAACAACGCGAGGCGTTTGTTTTCTGCCAGCAATGTCAGGAAGTTTTTGCCCTTCTGGTCCAGTTCATCGCCACACAGACTGATAAGAGTTTGAGACAGTTGCTGGGTCGTTACCGTCGGAGAGGACAACACCGCCTTCACCTTATCAACGGTGGAAACACTCGCAGCCACAGAAAGCATGTTAGTCCATTTCTGCAGCGCGCCGTCCTCCATTGCCACTTCAAAGGCGGCTCTGGCATAGGGTCGGGCTAGTGTTATCAGGTCTGCCATATTAATTACAATTCAGCCGCCAGTTTGTTCATCAGCTCTTCATTTGCAGCCTGGTCGATCGATTTTTCCAGTATTTTTTCCGCGCCTGCGACTGCAATTGCAGCCACCTGGGAGCGCAAAGTTTCCCTGGCGCGATTCACTTCCTGCTGGATTTCCGCATTGGCGGCAGCGATCAGGCGCTTGCCCTCTTCGCGCGCCTGGTCTTTGGCTTCGTCTACGATTTGTGCTGCGCGCTTCTTGGCCAGTTCCATCAGCTCTGCAGCTTGCAGCTTGGCCCGCTCCATGTCCTTGCCGGCTTTTTCTTGTGACAGCCTCAAGTCAAGTTGAGCCCGCTCTGCAGCTTCGAGTCCATCGGCAATCTTTTTCTGCCTGGCTTCCAGTATGCCCACGATCGGTGGCCACACATATTTCATGCAAAACCAGACGAAGAAGGCAAACGCGATCATCTGTCCAATAATAGTAGCGTTGAAGTTCATGGCTGTCCCCCGGTATCGGCGTTACTGCTGTTCAACTGATCGTGGTTCTGCCTATCAAACAAAGGGATTGGCAAAAATGAACAGGAACGCCATACCCACACCGATGATGGATATTACGTCAACGAACGCAGCGACCAAAAAGAACTGGGTCTGCAGTTTAGGTGCCAACTCCGGTTGACGGGCCGAGCTTTCAATCAGCTTACCCCCGAGAGCACCGAAACCGATTGCTGTTCCTGCGCCGCCAAGGCCGAAAATTATTCCCGCTGCCAGAAGTGAGAATGCTTGTATCATTTCCATGTCGTTCTCCAGATTTACCAAAACAATTTAAAAAATCAGTGTTCCGTATGTGCCTGATTCAGGTACACGATAGTCAACATCATAAACAGGTAGGCTTGCAGCGTAACAACGAGGATATGGAAAACCGCCCACCCAAAGTGAAGCGGTAACTGCCCGTATCCGACCAGCGCAATGACGAGGAAAATAACCTCGCCGGCAAAAAAGTTTCCGTAGAGCCGCAGCGCCAACGAGGCCGGCTTGGCGAGGAACCCGGGTAATTCCAGCACAATATTCAATGGCGCGAGATACCATTTGGGAAATGGGTGCATAGTAAACTCGCTGAGAAACCCACCCACTCCTTTGATCTTAAGGCTGTAATAAATCATCAGAATGAAAACCGACAGCGAAAATCCAAGCGTGATATTGATATCAGTGGTCGGAACAACCTTGAAGAACATATGCCGGTCGCCGGCAATTAACTGCGCGGCCAGGGGCAACGCATCCACTGGAATGAGATCCATCAGGTTCATCAGAAAAATCCAGCAGAAAATAGTCAACGCCAATGGCGCGATCAGTGGATTCTTAGCATAAAACGCACTCTTAACGCTGGTATCCACAAACTCTACCAGCGCTTCCAGTACATTTTGCAGACTCTTTGCTTTTGGCGCTTCAATCGTGGCGTTGCGAATAACGAAGCGAAACAAGCCGACAAATAATACCCCCAGCAACAGCGACCACATCATGCTGTCCACATTGATGGACCAGAATCCCATCTCCTTGGCTTCCTCAACCGAGTGCGCGAAACCCCAAGTGCCTTCATGGGTACGGCCAAAGGTCAGAAATCCCAGATGGTGGGATACGTAATCAGTTGCTGTTTGATAGACAGCTTCGCCTGCCTGTGTTTCGGCCATGATCTAGACCTGACTCCTGAGTCCTTGTGTTTGCAGTTTACTGCCTGCATAGGGAAGGTTGATGGCGGCAAACGTGCCTGTAATGTGTACCAGGACAAACCCGGAAAACAACAAGGGCACATTGACGGATTCGATCAATAGCAAGGCGCCGGCAAAGCCACAGGCGATCAACAATAATTTAATAAACTCGCCCATGAAAATAGCCGCAACTATTTTGCCCGCTGACCTAGCGCCGACATGGGAAAAAGTCTTCATTGCAAAATAGCCGTTAGAGATAACGCTGATTAATCCGCCCGTCAAAATTGATACTGCAGAAATCTGGTTGCCAATTGCAAAAAATGTAAGGCCTAGCAGCAATGTCATTGCCGATTGGCTGAGAATTATTCTAGCAATTGGTGGGCGTTTCAGATTAGACATCGTCGCGTCGTGAATTCGGTTTTCCGGCACCTGTTCGCGCCGTTTTTTATGTTTTTTTGCCGCCGCGGCGATCTCCAGAGTCGCGCATTATAGGGGCTTTGCAGATGGCAGGCAACAGTGCTCTGTGCCTAGTTTATGTGGGCTAAAATGCCGTCCAGCTCGTCGAGGCTGTTGTACTTCAGAATGAGTTTTCCTTTGCCCTTGGCGGTATGCTGGATGAGGACTTTGGCGCCTAGCTTCTCGGACAGGTTTTCCTCCAGATGCTTTATATCGGGGTCCATCACCGCCTTGTTTTTATGCGTCCCCGCACCGGCAATGAGACGCCTGACCAGGGATTCGGTCTGACGAACTGACAAGCCTTTTCCCACCACCATCCTTGCCGCCTCGGATTGCTGCATATCAGGAAGCGACAACATTGCGCGCGCATGTCCCATTTCCA
>JBBDXV010000288.1:0-3193 GCA_040902165.1 Pseudohongiellaceae bacterium | reverse complement strand
GCTATCGCCAGCAGACTCTCATCGGAAACCCAACCCTGGTGTTTCTGCACTATTTTCAGCGCTTCCAGACCTACCGCCTTTTTGTCCGGATACAAAGTCATCTCATGTTCGATCTCGGCGATTTCTTCCGCATTCAATTGGCGCGCCTTGATCGCCGGCTTTGCGGAACTGGCGATGAGGCTGGAGTTGGTGTTCATCGGTCCACATCCGCCATGACGAAATCGATACTGGCGATGATGGCAATCAAGTCCGGCACCATGAAGCCGCGACTGATTTCCGGAATCATCTGCAAATGCGCGAACGACGGCGTCCGAATCCGGGTGCGATAGGAATTCGTGCTGCCGTCACTGACGAGATAGTAGGCGTTAAGTCCTTTGGTCGCTTCAATGGTGACGGAAGCCTCGCCAGGCGGAATAACCGGTCCCCAACTGACAGTGAGAAAGTGGTTTATCAGGGTCTCAATGTCCTGCAGGGTTTTTTCCTTGCGCGGCGGTGTCGTCAGTGGATGATCGGACTTGTAGTGTCCGCCAGGCATATTGTCCAGACACTGCTTGATAATACGCAGGCTCTGACGCATCTCTTCCACCCTGACGGCACAACGATCATAACAGTCACCATTGATCGCGATAGGTATATCAAAGTCAAAATTCTCGTAACCGCTATAGGGCCGCATCTTGCGGAAGTCCCATTCCATACCGGTTGCCCGCAAACCCGCGCCGGTGACACCCCAATCCAGTGCCTGATCGGTATCGTAAACCCCGACTCCCTGGGTGCGTCGCTTGAGTACACCGTTTTCCATAACCATCTTGTCGTAGTCATGCAGGCGCGCCGGCATGAAATCCAGCAGCTCGCGAACCCGCGTCTCCCAACCCTCGGGAAGATCCTGGGCGACACCACCGATACGGAACCAGCCCGGGTGCATACGTGCACCACAGATGGATTCGATGATGTTGAATATTCTCTCGCGCTCGACAAACATATAAAAAATAGGCGACAGCTGCCCGACATCCTGAGCGAAAGTGCCATAGAACAACAGGTGGCTGCAGATGCGGAACATCTCTGCCAGCATGACCCGTATGACCCTGGCGCGTTCTGGCACGGTTATGCCGGCCATTTTCTCTACTGCCATTACATAGGGCAGGTTATTCATCACCCCGCCCAGATAATCGATCCGGTCGGTATAGGGAATGAAGGTGTGCCAGGACTGGCGCTCCGCCATCTTTTCGGCGCCGCGATGGTGATAACCGATATCCGGTACGGCATCGACGAGGATCTCGCCGTCCAGTTGCAAGGCGATGCGAAACGCGCCGTGCACACTGGGATGGTTGGGACCCAGATTCAGAAACATGAACTCCGAGGTGTCCGTCTTGCGGGTCATGCCCCATTCTTCCGGCTGAAATTTCAGCGCTTCCTGCTCTATGACTTCCTGCTGCGCATCCAGCGAATACGGTTCCATTTCCGTCGCCCGGGCGGGATGTTCCTTGCGCAGCGGGTGACCCTTCCAGGTAGGCGGCAGAACCAGTCGATACAGATGGGGATGTCCGTCGAAACGGATACCGAACATATCCCATACTTCCCGTTCATACCAATTGGCGCTGGGCCATACTTCGCATACGGTGGGCAGGCTCAGGTCTGCATCCATCAATGCCACTTTGATACGCAGGTCGGAATTGCCGCGAAATGACATCAGGTGATACACCACGGTGAAGTCACTGGCCGGTTGGCCTTCACGGTGTACGCGTAATCGCTCATCAATGGCAGTGAGATCGAACAGCATCTCGAAACGCGGATGGGCATCCTCGTTGAGGAAAAACATCAGGGGCTTGATGACCTGTCTATCGACCCACAGGGTTGGGATGCCATCGCAGCTGTACTGGCGTGCCTGAATATGCTCGCCATAGCGACTGGCAACTTCGGCCAACAAGGATTCGGGAGCGCCATAGCCCGATACCTGCGTTGTGTTTTGGGTTGCCAGCTGCATTCGTTTTTTCTTAAGTTACTACGGTAATTATTATAGTTATCTGTTTGTAATTTATAGAAATTCAGACTTCGTTTGGCGACCTCAGTTCGGTGGCCGCGATCCGTTCTGCATGGCGTTGCTGACGCTGCACTGGCCGCGGATTCTTCTGCACGATTCCCTGGTCATTAATCATCCAGCTGAGCGGGCGACGCTCATTGCCGATTGTCTCCTGCAACATCACCAACCCCTGTAACAGGGCTTCGGGCCGCGGTGGGCAGCCAGATACATAAACATCCACCGGCAGAAACTTGTCTACGCCCTGCACCACTGAATAGATGTCGTACATGCCGCCGGAATTGGCGCAGGAACCCATCGAAATCACCCACTTTGGCTCCAGCAGTTGCTCATATAAAAGACGCACGACCGGGGCCATCTTGCGAAACACGGTGCCGGCGATGACGATCATGTCAGCCTGTCGCGGTGTACCTCTAATTACCTCGGAGCCAAACCGCGCGATGTCATGGCGGGAAGTAAACGCCGTCGCCATCTCCACATAACAGCAGGACAGTCCGAAATTAAACGGCCAGATGGAATTCTTGCGGCCCCAGGCCACCCAATCCTCAAGCTTGCACATCATTACATTGCGGCGCATGAAGTCATCGAAGGTATTTTCCCCGGGACGGGGAGATCCTGCGTCTTCCGGTTTCTGTAATTGGTAGTTCATAGCTTGAAGGCCTTCTTGTTCACCACACCGCCCGGACCACGCAGCATTTTCAGTTCACGCTTCTGGGTCGGCGTTCGCCAATCCAGGGCGCCTATACGCCATAGATAGAACAAGGCTGCTGCCAGGATGAAAATAAAGATGCTGATTTCGATGAAGCCGGTCCAGCCGGTTTCCCGCACTGCGACCGCCCAGGCAAACAGAAATACCACTTCGAGGTCAAAAATGATGAACAGAATTGCCGGCAGATAAAAATGTACTGAGGTTTTGAAGTGAGCACTGCCCACAGAAATAATGCCTGATTCAAAAGGCAGATTCTTTCCCGGATTGCTGATCCTTTGTCCCAACAAATAGGAACCGCCGAGCATGGCCAGCACAACCGCCAGAACCAGGGCCACATAAACAAGAAACGGACGCGAGGCATCCAGCAAACTAATCGTAGTTTCCAATCCCAATCTTCCTTACGGTCGAATCATTTACACCAGGCATTACACCTACTACCGATTCACATG